>JBGOSW010000005.1:0-49635 GCA_041476145.1 Binatia bacterium | reverse complement strand
CGCAGCGGTGTCGACGGCGCGCGCGGCGGCATCGGCGTCGTGTGCGGCGATCGTTCCGGCGAGCGTGCGCTTCCCGGGAAAGGGGATGCGCTGCGAGAGCCGGATGATGTTGTTGTCGGCGCGGTCGATCGCGAACGAGTTGGGCGTGTTCCACGCCTCCCAGCTGACCGTGGGGTCGTCGTATGCCGAGACCCGCGAGGGCATCGCCGCGGCCGCGCGCGCGCGCTCGCGCGCCACAGCGAGGCTTGGGTTGTGGGTGCGCGCTTCCGCGAGCACGTCGGACAGGTGAAGCACGTCGACGGCGTCCGATGCATGGGAGCCGTCCGGACGCGCGGCGATTGCAAGCAGCGCGGTCGCGGCGAGCGCGGTGAGACGGCGGGTCATGCGCGGGACGTGACGTCGATGCGGGCACTGCCCGCGCTTCGGGCAGCGACCGCATTCGTCACTACGCTGGAAAGTCTTCACGAGACCACGCTCCTTCCCTGGCATGCGGGTTGCTCGACATCCTCGACATGAGACGCGCGACGATCGTCATTGTCGCCACCTGTCTGCTGCTCGGCGCCGCGCCCACACGCGCTGCCGACCTCCGACCGAACAGCGACGTCTGCGCGTCGTACCGCGCCGAGCTCCGGCTCGCGCGCACGCGACTGCAACGCGGCGACCGTGTGGGAACGGTCGCCGCGTTGCGCCGCGCCAATCAGATGGCCTGACGTCTTCGGAAGGCGCCGCGCTCCGAATGCTCGAGTGCTCGGTCGAGTGGTGGTGGCCGCGAGGGCGATCAGGGCGAGCAGCGCGATGCGTTGTCATGAAATCCTCCCGTTCTGCGTGCGATGTGTTGGCGCCGTCGGTGTGCGCGCGCAAGCGCGCGGCGCCGGCGATGCCGCGTCAACGAAACGCAGGGAGGATCAGAGTGCGAGGGAAGTGTGCTGGGCGAGCAGTGTGCCGCCGGGCGGACCGCGGCGCGCGCCGCCGCTCGCGGGGATCGCGAGCGGAGAGCCGATTACCGGCGCGACGGCGACCGTGAGCGCGGGCGCGACCGCGTCATGCGGCGTGATCGTACCGGCCGCCGAGGAACCCAGGTCGGCATGCGTCCGGCAGCACTGCTCGGCCGCCTGCTTCGGCATGTGGTGTCGGCAGTGCGACTTGCAGCACTGCGCCGGCCCCATGCTGGCGCGGTAGAAGGCGAAGCTCGTACTCGCGACGAGCGAGCAGGCGAGTACGCTCGCGAGCACGACGGCCAGGCGGAATGAGCGACACTTCACATCTTAGAGGGTGGGCCCAGTCCGCTGTCTTGTCAAGGCTGCTTTCCGCGAACGACGCGCACCACGGCGTTGTAGTCGGGCTCGCCGCTCGCCGGGTCGAGACGGCGGCCGATGAGGACGTTTCCCTCCGGCCAGTACACCTGCAGGGAGCCGACCTTGACGGGAGCCAGCCGGCACCGCCCCACGAAAATACCGAGCGCCGACTCGAGGCGGATCGGCGCGCCCTCGCCGAGCCCGAGCCGCGTCGCGTCCTCGGTGGCGATGAAGACGGCGTCGCGGCCGGCCGTGCCGGTGAGCGCGTCGTGATCGCCGTACGTCATCGAATTGAACTGCTTGCCGCGACGGGTGGTGACGACGAACTCGCCCGGCGCGAGGACGGTGGACCCGGGCACGACGGCGGTGAAGCGCGCGCGGCCGTCCGGCATGTCGGGGCAGTGGCCGTCGCGGCAGAGCAGCGCGCCGCCGTATTGCACCGAGTCGCCGCTGTGACGGAGGCCGCTGATGCCCGCATAGAGCGGCATCACGCGGTCCATCTCGCGGCGGATCGCGGGCGCGTCCGCGAACGCCAGGCCGGCTTGCCGTGCGCCGTCGAGCGCCTGCGCGCCGATCGCCGCCAGGATCTCCCACTCGGCACGCGCTTCGGCGATACGCCGGCCGGGGATCTCCGGCGAGAAACGGATGCGCCGCTCGGTGGTCGTCGACGTGCCGCCGCCGCGTTGCTCGTAGCGGGTGGCCGCCGGCAGGACGAGCACCGCCTCGGCCTCGACGAGCGTCGATGAATTGAGCACCAGGTCTTGATGGACGCGCAGCGCCACGCGCGCCAGCGCGTCCCGACAGTACGTCGGATCCGGCATGGTCTCGAGGAAGTTGCCGCCGAGAAGATAGAGGACGTCGAGTGCGCCGTCGTGGGCGGCGTCGAGCATCGCGCTCGTCATCATGCCGGGTGCCGTGGGGATGGCGAAACCCCACGCCTCCTCGACGAGATCGCGTGCCGCGATGTCGCCGAGTGCCGCGCCGCCCGGAAGCACGTTCGGAACGCTGCCGCACTCCGCCGCGCCTTGCACACCGCTGTGGCCGCGGATCGGCATCAGCCCCGCTTTCTCGCGTCCCAGCATGCCGCGCGCGAGCGCCAGGTTGATGATCGCGGCGACGTTCTCGACGCCGAAGCGATGCTGCGTGACGCCCATGCTCCAGACGAAGACGGCGTGGCGGGCGCGCGCGTACTGCTCGGCGAAGCGCGCCATCTCGTGACGCGCCACGCCCGACTCGCGCTCCAGCATCTCCCACGATTGCGCGGCGAGCGCGGCGGCGAGCTCCGCGAAGCCGTGCGTGTGCTCGGTGACGAAGCGCCGGTCGACGGCGTCGCGCGCGATCAGTTCCTTCAGGACGCCGTTCGCGAAGGCGCGATCACCGCCGATCGTGACCTGGAAGAAGTCGTCCATGAGCACCGTGCCGAAGAGCGCACTGCGCGCGACCGAGGGTATCCAGTAGCGCTCGAGGCCGGGCTCGCGATACGGGTTCACCACCACGACGCGCGTGCCGGCGCGCTTCGCGTAGTGCAGGTACTTGGTGCTGACCGGCTGGTTGTTGGCGAGATCGCTGCCCCAGACGACGAGGAGATCGGTGCCGATCCAGTCGCGCAGCGAGCAGGTCGCGGCGCCGACGCCGAGCGTCCGCTTCATCGCCGTCGTGCTGGCGGCGTGGCAGAGGCGGGCGTCGTTGTCGACGTTGTTGGTGCCGAGCGCGCGCGCCAACTTCTGCGCGACGTAGTAGGTCTCGTTGGTGAGGCCGCGGGAGGTGGTGAAGAACGCGATCCGCTCCGACGGCGCGGCGCGCAGGCGCGTGCCTACGTGCCGCTCGGCCTCGGGCCACGTGAGGCGGCGGAAGCGCGTCGCGCCGCGTTCGAGGAGGAGCGGGTAGGGTACGCGCCCGAGGCGCCGCAGCGCCGCGCTCGGCATCGCCCGCAGGCGCGGCACGTCGTCGAGGAGCGCCGGGTCGAGCGCCGGCATGGTGTTCAGGCGCAGCAGCTCGAGGCGCGTCATGCAGAGGTGGACGCCGTCGATCACGTCGTCGCGCAGGCCGCGCGGTCCGAGCGCGCAGCCGTCGCAGACGCCGTCGCGCAGGATGCGCCAGGCAAACGGCAGCTGGTCGCGATTCTCCCAGACGACTCGCAGCATGTCGCGATAGTGGCGCGGCTTGGCGGCGCCGAGCCCGAAGGGCAGTGCGCGCGCGAAGCGGGACGCCGTTCCGCTCACCCGCGGTCCCGTCGCGCGGTCCGCGGACGCGCTCACCGCGTGTCTTTCTTCTGTGGGTCTCCGAGCGGTCGTGGCGCGTGCCCGGTGCGGGCGAGGATCCGCCCGTGGAGGTAGGCGGCGAAGCGCGCCGCTGCGCCGTCCGTGGAGGTGCCGCCCGCCTCGGCCGCTACCTCGTGGGCGAGCGCGATGAGACACTCGCGCTCCGGACGCTCGAGAGCCTGCCAGTCGCGGAGCGAGATCTTCGCGCCGCCGCGATCGAGCGCGTCGCGCACGATCCGTGGGATGAACTCCAGCGGATCGGTCGCCGCGTCGTCGCCGTTCGGACGCGCCGCCGCGACGCGCTCCGGTCCGGCGTAGACGTTCAGACTGCCGCCGCGGACGAAGCCGACGAGCGTCATCCGCGCCTCGCGCGCCAGCGTCACGGCGAGACTCGATGGCGCCGACACCGCCGCGACGATCGGTATCCCCGCGAGCATCGCCTTCTGGACGATCTCGAAGCTCGCCCGGCCGCTCACGAGGAGGATCGCGGCATCGCGCGCCGTCGCCCCCGCGCGCAGGCGCCAGCCGAGCACCTTGTCGGTCGCGTTGTGCCGGCCGACGTCCTCACGCGCCGCGAGCAGGCTCCCGGCGGCGTCGAAGAGCGCCGCCGCGTGCAGGCCGCCGGTCGCGCGAAACACCGGTTGCGCCGCCGCCAGACGCTCGGGTAACGCCGCCAGCATGCCGGCGTCCACGACCGGCCCCGCAGGCAACGCTTGACGCCGCGTCAGCAGCGCCTCGACGGTGCTCTTGCCGCAGAGGCCGCAGCTCGACGTCATCAGCACTTGATGGCGCGCGAGGCGCGCTTGCAGCTCGGCGAGCGGCCGCCCGAGCGTCGCGTCGGCGACGTTCGCCAGGTCGGGCTCCTCGGGGTGGCGCGTGAAGAGGAGCGCCTCGACCTCGCCGGCATGCGCGATCACGCCCTCGCTCGCGAGTAGACCGACGACCAAGTCGGCGTCGTCTCCCGGCGTCCGCATCGTCACCGTCCACCGCCAGCCGTTCAAGCGGATCTCGAGCGGCTCCTCGACGGCGACGAGATCGCGCGCGCCTTCGCGCACGCCGTCACGAACGCGAAGCAGCTCGACGTCGGCGCCGGTCGCACGCGCCGGTTCGCGGACGATGATGGGCGAAGGCATGCCGCGAGGATAGCAACCGCCGTTTCGCCGAGACAATCGCTTGGGATGGAGGACGCAGCGATCGGACGGATCGAATGCATCGACCGCTGGTTGACGGACACCTCCTTGTCGGACGGGTGCTTTCCGCGGTCAAAGCGCGCAGTATGCTGCGCGGGAGGTGGCAATGGCCAGTCGAGGAAAGTCGGGCAGTGCGGTCGAAGCGGGCGTGAAGAAGCGGGCGGTGCGCTTTGCCAAGACCGCCGTGTCGAAGGTGGTCTTCTTCACCCTCAGGATCGCGTTCGGGTTGAAGGCGGACCCGACGACGTATTCGCTGGTCATTCCCGAAGCGACCTACAGTCCCTGGCTGGCCGATCACGAGTTCCAGGACGTCCGTCAAGCGGTAGACCGCCATACGATGATGGGCGAGTACAAGCTCTACGATCTGTGGCAGCTGACCGGCCAGCTGGCGTCGATCGAAGGTGACATCCTCGAGGTGGGTGTCTGGAGAGGGGGGAGCGGCTGCCTGATCGCGAAGCGGTCACAGACCTCCGGCAGCAAGAGCAAGGTGTTCCTGTGTGACACCTTTGAGGGAGTCGCGAAGGCCGGAGAGCACGATCCGAACTATTCGGGGGGCGAACACGCCGATACGTCGGAGGAAATCGTCCGGGATCTCGCCGAGTCGATGGGTCTGCGCAACACCACGGCACTCAAGGGCATCTTCCCCGACGACACGGGCGCCGCGATCGCGGAGCGGCGCTTCAAGCTCTGCCATATCGACGTGGATGTCTACGAGTCCGCGAACGCGACCCTCGCGTGGGTGTGGGACAGAATGATCCCCGGCGGCCTCGTAATTTATGACGACTTCGGCAACCTCAGCACGCCCGGTGTGACCAAGCATGTGAACGAGCAAATGGGACGCGGCGATCGCATCATCGTCCACAATCTCAACGGGCACGCCATCATGATCAAGCTCCCGCGCTCAGCAACGTAATCGAACCAACCAGCTTCGCATTGGTGCCATCGCATCGGCGCCGCCGACCCGCAGCTCGAGTCGGACGTCCGCTGCGATGCCAGGCGATAGAATGGTGCGCCCGATGGCTGTCGACGGGAGACGAGGTTGCGTGCGGCTCGCGGGCCGGCGTTGTGAGGCGATGCTGAGCGAGTGCCGGCGAGCGGCCTCTCAGTCGTCGAGCGCGTCCGACGACGCGGCGCATGCGGCCGCGTAGTCCTCGGGTG
Organism: Binatia bacterium; assembly: GCA_041476145.1. GTDB lineage: Bacteria > Desulfobacterota > Binatia > UTPRO1 > UTPRO1 > DP-19. The sequence goes on along the minus strand of JBGOSW010000005.1, from coordinate 43,731 downwards.
TGTTGAGCGTGCGAAAGCTGATCCCCTCGGGATCGACGAGTCGCAGGCGCGCGGCGGACAGGGTGGCGACGCGCGGCAGCGCGGCGACGACGTGCAGGCGGCGCTCGCCGGCGGCAGCGAGCGCCGCAAGCGTCGTCGCCAGCCGACGGTGATAGAGCGCAACCAGCGGCTGCAAGCGATCGTCCCAGAGTGGGACGACACCGTCGAGGTCGCCGATCTCGCGCGTCAGCAGGCGCAGCACGGTGCGGCGGACGAAGGGTGCGTCGCAGCCGAGCGCGAAGGCGTGGCTGGTTCGCACGGCGTCGAGGCCGAGCGCGAGCGCGGGCAGCGGTCCGAGATCGGGCTCGCGATCGTACAGCACGCGCGCCTCGCACGCGGGAAGCTCGTCACCCGCGGCGGCGACGACGACGATCTCGTCGACGAGCGGACGCAGGCGCGCGACGACGGCGGCGAGGAGCGGCACGCCGGCGAGCGGCAGCCATGGCTTCGGGCGGCCCATCCGGCGCGAGCGTCCGCCGGCGAGGATCACGGCCGAGAGCTGATCGCGACGCAACGCCGTGCGATCGTCGTCGTGAATCTCACCGAGCGGGCGCTTGTTCGAGTCGTCCACTGGCGCCTCCGCGAAGGAGCATGCTATGCAAGGGGACGTTCCCGCAATCGGCGGTCGTCCGTTCCAGGTGGTGGCTAGGTCCCGCGCAAGAGAGCGTCGCGAACTCCGTCAGGTCCGGAAGGAAGCAGCGGTACCGACTTCTTCTCTGTGCCGCGGGGGTGCCTGGCCGCCACCTCGAGCGGATGCGTACGAAGAGCGGGCGGTGGAGTAACCTGAATGTCGTATCAAGTCCTGGCCCGAAAGTGGCGGCCGCAGCGGTTCGACGACGTGGTGGGTCAGGAGCACGTCACGACGACGCTGCGAAACGCCATCGCGCAGCAGCGGATCGCGCACGCCTTTCTTTTTTCGGGTCCGCGCGGCGTCGGAAAGACCACGGTCGCGCGCCTGCTCGCCAAGGCGCTGAACTGCGCCGAGGGACCGACCGGCGAACCCTGCGGACGGTGCGCGAGCTGTACCGAGGTGACGGCCGGCAGCGCCCTCGACGTCGTCGAGATCGACGGCGCCTCGAACACCGGCGTCGAGAACATTCGCGACTTGAACGAGAACGTCCGCTACCGCCCGGCGTCGTCGCGCTTCAAGATCTACATCATCGACGAGGTACACATGCTCTCGACGGCGGCCTTCAACGCCCTGCTGAAGACGCTCGAAGAGCCGCCCGACCACGTGAAGTTCATCTTCGCGACCACGGAAGTCCACAAGCTGCCGCAAACCGTGATTTCGCGCTGCCAGCGCTACGAGTTCAAACGCATCGGCATGCCCGACCTCCTCGAACGGCTGAAGCGCATCACCGCCGACGAGAGCGTCGCGGCGAGCGACGCGGCGCTGTTCACCATCGCGCGCGAGGCCGACGGCAGCATGCGCGACGCGCAGTCGCTCCTCGATCAGGTGATCGTGTTCGCCGGGAAGACCCTCGGTGAGAGCGACGTGCAGGGCGCGCTCGGTGTCGCCGATCGCACCATCCTCCATCGTGTCACCGAGGCCATCCTGCGCCGCGATCCCGCCCCGTGCCTGCGCGCCGTCGAGGAGCTCACCCGCTACGGCTACGAGGTGCCGCGCTTCTGTCGCGACCTCGTGCAGCAGTTTCGCAATCTCACCGTCGCCGCGCTCTTCAGCGATCCGACGATGCTCACCGATCTCCCCGATCACGAGGCGCAGGAGACCATGCGCCAGGCGAAGCTGCGCGCCCCGGAGGATCTGCAACGGCTCTTCCGCGTCGCGCAGGTCGGGACCGAGGAAGTGCGGAAGTCGGCGCTCCCGAAGCTCGTCCTCGAGATGACGCTGGTGAAGATGGCGACGATGCCGGACGCGCCGCCGGTGGAGGATCTGCTCCTGCGTCTCGAAGCGATGGAGCGGCGCCTCGCAGTCGGCGGCGGCGGCGAGCCGCCGGCCGGCCGCGAATCGGACGCAAGGAGTCGCCCGAGTGCCGCCGCGCCGATCACGCGCGCCGACGGCGCGCCGCCGTCCCCACGTGCGGAGACGGTGCATGGATGGTCGGCGTTCGTCGCCGCCGCGCAGGCGAAGGGTCTGCGGATGTTCCTCCTCGGGAGTCGGGTGCTCGAGGAAAGCGCCGACCGTTTGCACATCGGCCTCGCGACCGAGCTCGCCGAGCAGACGCTGCGTCCGCAGCTCGGCATGCTCGCGGAGCTCGCCACCGCCGCGTACGGTGGGCCGCGGCGGATCGAGCTCAGCGTCGCGCGTACGGCGGAGCCGAGCAGCGCGACGTCGGCGCCGGCGCGGACCCGCGAGCTCGCCGAGCGGGCGCGCTCGAGCCCGACCGTGCGCTCGGCGCTCGAGGTCTTGGGGGGAGAAATCACCGACGTGCGGCCGCGTAGCCGCGGAGGAGAGCCATGAGCCTCGGGGACCTCGGCAACATCATGAAGCAGGCGCAACAACTCCAAGAGCGCCTGTCGCAGGTGCAGGATGCGGTGGCGCGGCGCACGGTCGAGGCGTCGGCGGGTGGGGGCATGGTGCGCGTCGTGGTGAACGGCAAGCACGAGCTGCTGTCACTGACCCTCGACCCGGCGGTCCTACGCGAGGATGCCGAGCTCGTACAGGATCTCGTCATCGCGGCGGTGAACGAAGGCATCCGCAATGCGCAGAAAATGGTGGCGGAAGAGATGGCCAAGGCGACCGGCGGTCTCAAGATCCCGGGCCTCGGCTGAGGACGGAGGCGGATGGCATACACTCCCTCGATGACGCGCTTGATCCAGGAGCTCTCGAAGCTTCCCGGGATCGGCGAGAAGACGGCGGGACGACTCGCCTTCTACGTGCTGCGCGCCGACCGTGGCCTCGCCGACGGCCTCGCCGCGGCGCTCGTCGCCCTGAAAGATCAGACGCGGCTGTGCTCGGTCTGCAACGGGCTCACCGAGAGCGATCCGTGTCCGATCTGCGGCAACGGTGAGCGTTCCGACGAGTCGATCTGCGTCGTCGAGGAGCCGGCGGATCTGATCGCCATCGAGCGGTCCAAGGGGTTTCGCGGTCGGTACCACGTGCTCCAGGGCACGCTCTCGCCGCTCGACGGCGTCGGACCCGAGGATCTCAAGATCGGCGGGCTGCTCGCACGCTTGCGCGGCGATCGCGTGCGCGAGGTGATCCTCGCCACCAACCCGACGGTGGAGGGCGAGGCGACCGCGCTCTACCTCGCCAAGCTCATCAAGCCGCTCGGCGTGCGGGTGACGCGCATCGCGCACGGCATTCCGATGGGCGGCGACGTCGAGTACGCCGACGTCGTCACGCTCGGGCGTGCGCTCGACGGCCGCCGCGACATGTGACGACGCGCGTTGCGGTCTCGGGCGTCCTCGTCTATACAAGCCGAGTTGTTGTTCCCCGGTAGCTCAGTCGGTAGAGCGTTCGGCTGTGAAAGTCGCAGCCTCGTCGGGAAACCGGCGAGTGAGAAGCGGGTGAATTCAGGGAAGCCTACGTGCGAGGCTGCATACGGGAACCCTGAGCCGAGCCCTCCAATGGCCCGGTCGATGAACGGCCGGTAGGGTGGAGGGAAGGTGCAGAGACTAGGGAGTGACGAAAGAATAATCTCCCCGCGAGCGCCCGCCACCTACGTCCCGTCCGGGATAGGGTGATGAGATAGTCCACGCCCGTCGGAAACGGCGGGAATACGTGTAACCGAATGGTCGCTGGTTCGAGTCCGGCCCGGGGAGCTGGAACGAAAGGCCGCCGGAGAATCCTCCGGCGGCCTTTCGCGTCTCACGAGACTCACGTCTCGCGAGCGCGCGCGGTCGCGGGCGCCGCCACCTCGATGCGATGGTCCCAGACGGCGAATGCGATCGTTCCCGTGAGCATGACCGCGGCCGCCGTCGTGAACATGGCCGAATAGCCGGCGAGACGGATCACCAAGCCGAAGGCAGGTCCGCCGACGAGAACACCGCCGTCGAAGAGGGCGGTGAAGAGCGACAGCGCCGCGCCGCGCTCGACCGGACGCGCCCGCGCCACCACGAGGCCGGAGAGGATCGGGAAGGTGAAGCCGTGGCCGAGGCCGCAGAGGGTGCCGGCGACCGCCACCGCGATGCTGCTCCTGGCCGCCGCGAGGACGAGAAAACCGGCGGCGAGCATCGTGAGGGCGGGGAAGAGCGCGCGCTTCGGTCCGATCCGCTCCGGCACCCAGCCGAACGCGAGACGCAACAACACGCCCGCCCCCGAGTAGGCGCTGAAGAAGAGGCCGACCGATCCCAGGCCGGTCTCCATGACGAACGTCTTCAAAAAGGTGAACGTCGCGGTGATCGCGCTCGCGAAGACGAACCCGATGAACCAGAGCGGCAGCAGGTCGCGCTCGGTGACCGAAGCGAGGAAGCTCCGCGCCGGCATGGCGTCGCGCGCCGGGCGATGGTCGCGAAGCGGCAGCGACAGCGCGAGCGACGCCGCCGCGAACGCGATCGACGCCTGGAAAAGGCGCGCATAGCCGGCGTGCGTCAGGATCACGTCGCCGAGGAGGCCGCCGAGCGAGATCGGCAGCAGCCCGGAGACCCCGAAGAGGGCGATGCCCTCGGTCCGTCGCGCCGCCGGCACGAGGTCGGCCGCTTGGGTGAAGAGGGCGGCGAAGAGCATCGCCTCGGCGATGCCGTGCCCGATGCGCACGGCATAGAGCCACGGTCCGAGATGGTGGATCGTCAAGTAGAGCGAGCAGACGAGAACGTTCAACATGCCGCCGGCCACGATCACGACGCGCCGCCCTTCGGCGTCCATGATGCGGCCGACGGTCGGTCGAGAGGCGATCGCGGTCGCCGCCGTCACGCTGAAGACGAACCCGATGCCCACCTCGCCGGCGCCGAGCTCCTTCAGGTACCCCGGCAGATGCAGGTAGAGGTTGAAGGCGAGGCTCTGGAGAAAGTTCGCGGCCGACGACAGGAGGAAGGGCGCCGTCAGCAACCGCTCCGCGTTGCGCCTCATGCGCCGCCGTGCCGGGCCAGCACGCGGCGCTTACACCCGCACTTCGTAGTAGGCGTTCAGCGGATTCCCGAAGTCGTGGACGCGAAAGCGCGAGAATCCCGCGGCGGCGGTCATCGTACGTGCCGTCTCTTCCGAAAACCCGAGGGTGCCGAGGCCGGCGCCGCCCGGCTCGGAGAGCGCCGACGACATGCAGCTCAACACCGAGAAGCCGTACATCATCGCCGGCGCCGGGTGCTCGGCGAGGTTCCCCTCGAACGTCGGCCGACACTGGATGTCGCCGATGAGCCAGGTGCCGTCGGGTGCGAGGGCGGTGCGGATGGCGCGTATCACCGCCTCGGGGTACGGCATGTCGTGAATACAGTCGAACGTGGTGATGAGGTCGAAGGTCGCGACCACGGGCAGCGGCTCGCGCGTGGCGTGATGGAACGTCACGTTCGCGACCTCCGCGTCGCGCAGATTGGCGGCGGCGCGCGCGAGCGCATGGGTCGAGATCTCGTAGCCGTGGAAGGTGGAGCGCGGAAACGCCTTTGCCATCTCGATCAGGGCGACGCCGCCGCCGCAGCCGACATCGGCCACCGTGGCGCCGCGCTCGAGCTTCGGGACGACGCCGTCGAGTCGCGGCAACGCCACGGGCACGAGCGTGGTGCGGAACCACGGTGCGAACATGCGCTCGACCCCCCGACTGCCCTCGCTGCCGAAGACGTCGTACGGCAAGCCGACGCCGGAACGAAACGCGTCCGGCAAGCGTTCGAGGACGGCGAACTGCTGCGGCAGGCCGCAGAATCCGCCGGCGGCGAACATCGCGCTCCGCTCGTCGGCGAGCACGAGCGCGGCCTCGCTGGAGAGCGCGAAGCGACCGTCGCCGCGATACTCGAGGAGGCCGGCGGCCGCTTGCCCGCGCAGCCACTCGCGGACCCAGCGTTCGTGCAGGCCGGTCGCGCGCCCCAGCTCTTCGCTGGTGACCTCGCCCGCGCCGTACAGGGCGCGATAGAGGCCGAGCCGATCACCGAGGTAGATCATGCCCGCAGTCACCGCGCCGCCGAGAAATCCGAAGACCTGATCGAGCAGCGCCTTCACGCGCTCGGGGTCGATCGTCGTCGAATGGTCCATCGCGCTCCTTCCCTTCGGCGTGCGGGCGCGTCGTTACTGCGCGTAGCCGAGCGCCCGCAGACGCTCCCGTTGTTCCTGATCGAGTGCGAGCGCCGGCGCGGGCGCGACGAGCGCCGCCTGCGCGGCGCGCGCCAACGGCGCGACGCGCGCGTACAGCGGATCGGTGGCGTCGGCACGCCGCCGTACACGTTCGTCGGGGTCGGCCTCGCGGTCGAAGGCGCTCGCATACGGATAGCCGGCATCGATCCACAGCGTGTGGCGACGTGTCCGGCCACCGTAGAGGAGTCCTCGCACTCCCATCGAATGGAGGTAGCGACCCTCGGTGAACGCAAACCCGTCGTCCTCGCCGGCGTCGCCGAGGACGAGCCCACCGACGTCGCGCCCGTCGCGCGCGTCCGGTACCGCGATCCCGAGGAGGTCGAGCAGGGTCGGCGTGAGGTCGGCGAGCTGCACGGTCGTCGTGATCGTCGCCGCACGCCGCGCGCGCGGCAATCGCCACAGGAGCGGCACGCGCGTCTCGGCGCGATCGAGGCTCCGCCCGTGTCCGAAGACGTCGCTCTCGCCGAACGCTTCGCCGTGGTCGGCGAGTACGATCACGTGCGCGTCGTCGAGGACGCCGGCCGCGGCGAGGCCGTCGAGCAAGCGACCGGTGAGACGGTCGGCGCTCGCGACCTCGGCGGCGTATGCCGCCGCGTAGACGTCGCGATCGAAGCTCGTACGGCGATCGGCGAGCTGCGCCTCGGGTGCTTGCATGTTCCACACGTTGAACCACGGGCCGCGCTCGCGTGCGAGGGCGGGCCGCAGGTCGTCGGGGGGAATGTAGGGCGAGTGCGGCGCCATGAGGTGGACCCACAGGAACCACGGACCGTCGCGGTGCGCGCGGGTCCACGCCAATGCCAGCTCGACCACCTGCGGGTCGTTGCCGTCGCGGACGAGGCCGTCGGGTCCGAGCGTCGCCCGCACGTAGCGGTAGGTGGCAAAGCCGCGTTCGAACTGAAACGGATCGCCGAAATTGGGATTGGTGACGAACGCCGCCGTGGCGTAGCCGGCGGCCGCGAGCGTCTCCGGAAGCCGCGGCCGAGCGTCGAGCAAGGGCAGGCGGTTCGTCCGCACACGGTGCTGGTAGGGGTAGAGGCCGGTCAGGACCGTCGCCATGCTCGGCGCCGAGTTCGGCGATTGGGTGTACGCTTCCGTGAACACGAGCGTGTCGCGCGCCAGCGCGGCGAGGCGCGGCGAGCGATCCGGCGGCGCGCCGTACGGCGTGAGGGCGTCGGCACGCAGGGCGTCGATGCTCAGGAGCACGACGCTCGCCCGCCCAAGCGCCATGCGCGCCGGGAGCGGCGGCAACGGCGCCGGCAACGGCGCCGCGGCGAGCGCCGGCGGGAACGCCGCGAGACCGTGCCCGAGGGCGCGGCCGAGCGCACTGTCGCGCTTCACGATGGCGTAGAAGACGTCGGGGCGCGCCATGGCGAGCGCGAATGCCGCCGTCGTGAGGACCGCGAGCGCGGCGCGGCGGCGCAGCGACCGGTGGCTCGCCGGCGTGGACGGCGCCGCGGCGGCGGTCGCGCGCCGGCGCTCGTGCCGGCGGTCGGCGATCGACCAGACGAGCGTGCCGAGCGCGAGCGCGGCGAGGACGCGCCAGTCGACTCGCCCGTCGCGGTGGTGGTAGGCGACGAGCGCGTACTCGAGTGCGATCGCGACGGCGACGACCGCGGGGAATCCGACGTGTCGCAGACGCCGCGCGCGCGCCGTGCCGACGGTTGCGACGACGGCCGCTCCGGCCGCGCCGCCGAGGAGGACGCCGTCGCTGGTGAACACGAGACCGAGGAGCGGAAAGAGCCAGGCCTTCGTCGCCGTGGCCAGGATCGCGCTGTCGATACGGAGAAAGACCTCCCAGCAGGCGAGCGCGAAGAGGAGCGTTCCGAAGCTCCGGCGCCACGCCGCGCGCTCGATCTCGCGCACCGTCTGCTCGGGGCTCGTGTCGCGCACTCGCGGGCGCAGCTTAGAGAGTGGCGAGGCCGCTGTCGAGGCGCGCACCCCTGAAGATCAGGGTGCGCCCGCATCTTGACGACGCCGAGCCGTGCGGCGTACTTCAGCGCGTCACCTGCATGGGACGGGTGACGGGGCGCGACGACCGGATGAGGTGGACGTGAGCGGCACACTCGGGAAGACGTTGCGGAACGTGCTGTTCGTCGGCACCGGCATGAAGCGACTCTTCGACAGCCGCCCGGTCCACGCGCAGCTCGTGGTCACCGACGAGTGCAATCTCTCGTGCGCCTACTGTCACGAGTACACGCACGGCGCGCCGCTCGTGCCCTTCGACGTCCTCGCGGCGCGCGTCGACGCGCTCGCGGGCCTCGGCGCGTTCACCTACGATCTCCTCGGCGGCGAACCGCTCCTGCACCCACGGATCGTCGACGTCGTCCGCCACATCAAGCGGCGGCGACGCGGTGCCAACGTCGTGACCGTGATCACCAACGCCTTCAAGCTCACCTCCGAGCTCGTCGACGGGTTCAACGACGCCGGTCTCGATTGCATGCAGGTGAGCGTCGACACCATCGAGCCGACACCCGAGCTGCCGAAATCGCTCAGGTCGGTGCTGCCGCGGCTTGCCCTGCTGGCGGCGCGGGCGCGGTTCCAGGTGAAGATCCAGACCGTCCTCACCGATGACAGCTGGCGGCGGTACGGGGAGTTCCGCACGCTCCTCGCCCCCTTCGATTTCGAGTTCGGGTTCTCGCTCCTCCACGACGGCGAGGGGCGGATCGCCATCCGCGGGCCGCATTTCGCGGAGCTGTTGCGTCGTCACGACCTCTTTCCCGGGATGGCGTTCTTCCGCCGGCACGCGGCGGAGATGCTGGTCGGCGACTTCAGCCGCCCGTGGAAATGTCTCGGCGGCTACAAGTACCTCTACGTGAACGCCGGCGGTCGGGTGCAGTACTGTAGCCAGGTCGCCGGGGCGCGGAAGGACGTAGCGCGGCTGACGCTCGACGACCTGCGTGCCGCGGACGTGCACAAGACCTGCGAGGCGGGGTGCGCGCTCGGCTGCGTGCGCACGGTCTCGCACGCGCTCGCGAACCCCTTGGCCTCACTACGGACGTCGATCGAAATCCTCGCCGACGTCTCGCGCCCGCGCACCGTGCCCTCCGTCCTTCCGTCGCCGCCCGCCTGAACGCCGCCGCCCGCTGCGCGGCGCGCTTGCAGTCGGCGGCGGGCCGGGCGATGACAGGCGAGGTGCAGAAGGCGGTGGGATGTCGAGCGACCAGCGCAACCCGAGACGCCTAGTCGTTTCCGCGTCCGCGGCGGCGCGCGTGGCGCAGGCGCGCGCGTGGCTCGACGATCAGCCGGCGGCGACCGAGCTGCTGGTGATCGGAGGATCGTGGGATGCCGCCGACGATCTCGTGCGCGCGGCGGCGCTGGCGCAGGGGGCGCGCTTCGGTACCACCCGGCTGACCCTCGGTACGTTGGCGGGCATCCTCGCCACACCCGCGCTCGCCGCTCTGGGGCGGGCGCCGGTGGGCGCGCTGTCGCTCGACGCGATCGCGGCACGCGCGGTCCACGTCCTCGCCGCCGCGGACGCCCTCGGCTACTTCACGCCGGTCGCGCGCTGTCCGGGGTTTCCGCGCGCGGTGGCGCGGACGGTGGAGGAGCTGCGCATGGAGGGCGTCGACACCACCGTCTTGCGGCGCGGCGCCGACGTCGGCGCCGCGATGGCTGCCCTGGTGGCGGCGATCGAGCGCGAGATGGCGGAGGCCGGTGTCGCCGACCGTGCAGCGGTGTTCGCGGCCGCGTGCGACGCGGCCCTGCGCGGCGCGCCGTCGCCGCTGCTCGGCGTGCCGGTGCTGCTCCTCGACGTGCCGGTGCTCGCCGAGCGCGAGGCGGCACTCATCGTGGCACTGGCGCGTCGCGCGCCGAGCGTACTCGCGACCGCCGCGGCCGGCGACGAGCGTTCGATCGTGCATCTGGAGCAGGCGCTCGCGACCCGACGCGAAGTAGTGCGCGCCCGCGAGCAGCACTCGTTGGCGAACCTCCAGGTGCATCTCTTCGAGGACTCGACGCCGCCGGAGCGCGACCTCGACGACCGCGTGGTCCTGCGCTCATGGCCGGGCGAGGCGCGCGAGTGCGTGGAAATCGCGCGCGGCATTCAGGCCGAGGCGACGCGTGGGGTGCCCTTCGATCGCATGGCGATCTTCTTGCCGGCCCAGCACGACTACACCTCGCATCTCGAGGAGGCACTGCGACGCGCCGAGATCCCCGCTTTCTTCGCGCGCGGGACGACTCGGCCGGACGCCGGCGGGCGCGCGTTGCTGGCCCTCCTGGCGTGCGCTGCCGAGGGCTTCTCGGCGCGGCGCTTCGCCGAGTACCTCTCCCTCGCCCAGGTACCGCAGCCGGAGGCGCAGCGTGAGCGCGCGGCGGCGCCGGACCGGGTCTGGGCACCGCCGGAGCATGATCTCGTCCCGCCGGCGATCGCCGACGCCGGGTCGGCGGCGGTAGTGGAGGCGGCGATCGACGATCCGTTGCCCGTCGATCCCGAACGGGAAGGCATCGTCGCCGGCGCCGTGCGCACGCCGTGGCGCTGGGAGCAGCTGCTCGTCGACGCCGCGGTGATCGGCCAGAAGGAGCGCTGGGGTCGGCGACTCGCCGGGCTCGAAGAGGAGCTGCGGTTGCGCCGCCGCGCCCTCGGCGACGAGGAAGAAGCGCGCGCGGCGCGCACCGATCGCGCGCTCGCCGACGTCGGGCACCTCCGCGGGTTCGCGTTGCCGTTGATCGAGCGACTGGCGGCGTCGCCGGCGCATGCGCGCTGGGGCGAGTGGCTCGAGCATCTGCGCGCCCTCGCCGCCGCCGCGCTCCGCGACCCCGACCACGTGCTCGCCACGCTCGCAGAGCTGCAGCCGATGGCGCCGGTCGGACCGATCGAGCTCGACGAGGTGCGCCTCGTCCTCACCGCGCGGCTGCGCGAGCTGCGTGATCGTCCGTCGCGGCGGCGCTACGGGGCGGTGTTCGTCGCCGCGGCGCACGCCGCGCGCGGCCTCGTCTTCGACGTCGTGTTCGTCGCCGGGCTCGCCGAGCGCATCGTGCCGCGGAAGATCACCGAAGACCCGATCCTCCTCGACGCCAGTCGCCGCGCGCTCGCGGCGTCGCTGCCGACGCAGCCGGATCGCGTCGCTGCCGAGCGCCTCGCGCTGCGGCTCGCCGTCGGCGCCGCGCGCGAGCGGGTCGTGCTGTCGTACCCGCGCCTCGACACCGAACAGGGGAGGCCGCGGGTGCCGTCGGTTTACACGCTCGAGGCGCTGCGCGCGGCTGAAGGTCGGTTGCCGAGCTTCGAGGAGATCGCGGGCCGGGCGCGCGGCGAGGTCGGTGCGCGGCTGGGCTGGCCAGCACCCGAGAGGCGAGAGGACGCGATCGACAATGCCGAGTACGATCTCGCGGTTCTTGCCGATGTTCTGAAGCCCGATCTCGAGGTGCGCCGCGGAACGGCGCGCTATCTCCTTGGGGCTAACGTACATCTGGCGCGTGCTCTGCGATCGCGGTGGTTGAGGTGGTGGCCGAAGAAATGGACGTCCGCCGACGGATTCGTAGACGCCGACGATCTCGGGCGTGCGGCGCTCGCGCATCACCAACTGGCGGCGCGGTCATTCTCGCCAACGGCATTGCAGAACTTTGCAGCGTGTCCGTACCGGTTTTTCCTTCAAGCTGTGCATCGGCTGCAACCAAGAGAGGAGCCGGTAGCGATCGAGGCGATGGATCCCTTGACGCGCGGCGCGCTCTTCCACGACGTCCAGTTTGCTCTGCTCACGAGGCTTCGTGCCGGAGGGAGTTTGCCGGTGCAGCGGGACAACCTCGATGCGGTTCAGGATGTTGCCAAGGCGGTCCTTGCAGAGGTGGCTGCAACGTATCGCGAGAAGCTCGCGCCGGCGATCCCGCGCGTTTGGGACGATGCCATTGACACGATCCGCGTGGATCTCCGCGAATGGCTAAAGCGCGCGGCGGAGGACGATAGCGGATGGGTACCGCATCGGTTTGAGCTCTCGTTCGGAATCGTGGACCGCGATCGCACGCACGCCGACCCGGCAAGTATACCGGAGCCTGTGCCAATTGCAGGCGGCCTCAACCTGCGCGGCGCGATCGATCTCGTCGAATACCACGCCCGCGGTCGCTTGCGAGCGACTGACCACAAGACGGGCAAGGTACGCGCTCGGCCGGGCGTGGTCGTAGGTGGCGGCGAGATCTTGCAACCCTTGCTGTATGCCCTGGCGTGCGAGCGTCTCCTTCCCGAGCCGGTGGCCGAAGGGCGTCTCTACTACTGTACGGCGGTCGGCGGCTACGAGGACTATGTAGTTCCTCTCGATGACGGAAGCCGCGCTGCGGCCGCGACCGTCGTCGCGATCCTCGATCGTGCTTTGCAGGAGGGATTTCTGCCCGCCGCACCGGCGGTGCGTGCCTGTGTTTATTGCGACTATCGCTCAGTGTGCGGTCCCTACGAGGAGATTCGTACCAAGCGCAAGCCAGCGGATCGGCTTCAGGACCTTGTCCGGTTGCGGAGTATGCCGTGAGCACTAGTTTGCCAGTCGCGTCCCTCGCTGACCAGGTCGCGCGCGACCGCATCTGCGGCGATTTTGACACCACTCTGGTCGTCGAGTCGGCGGCCGGGACTGGCAAGACGACGGCGCTCGTCCGACGCATCGTAGCTGCGCTGATGGCAGGCCGTGCTCGCCTCGATGGTATCGTCGCCGTGACCTTTACGGAGTTCGCCGCTGGAGAGTTGAAACTTCGATTGCGCACTGAAATCGAGGGGGCGCGCGGAAGCCAAATGATCGATGAAGTCGCCCGTCAGCGCCTAAACGAGGCGTTGCTCCAGTTCGAGGAGGCGCGGATCGGTACCATTCATTCCTTCTGTAGCGAGCTGTTGCGCGAGCACTCAGTCGAAGCGCATGTAGATCCGCTCTTCGAGGTTGCATCCGAAGACGTTGCGCGCGAACTCTTCGGACGCGCGTTCGAACGATGGTTCGAAGATTGTCTTGCGGCACCGCCGCCAGGTGTTCAACGCATACTGCGCCGCCGCACAAGGGGGCAGGATGGTCCGCGTGCGTTGCTGCGAGAGGCTGCCCGAACGCTGGTTGAATGGCGTGATTTCCCCACACCGTGGAGGCGCGTCTCATTCGAGCGAAATGCGACAATTGATGGCCTCATCGACGACATGGAAGCGCTTGGGTCGCGTGCGTCGGAGGGTGAATCCAGAGACTATTTCACAAAATCGCTGTCGGAAATCCAGGCGTTCGTTAACAAGATTCGCAAACAGGAGGAGATCGTCGGTGCACGAGACTACGACGGTCTCGAGGCTGATCTCATCGAGTTCTGCCGGGCCAAGCACTGGCGCTGGACTGGGTTCAGCCGTGTGCAGAGATCGTTCCCGAAGGCGGAATTGCGGGCACGCCGCGACGAGCTTGCGTTGCGACTCACAAACTTTGTCGACCGCGCCGGCGAAGATCTCGCGCCGCAGTTGCGTGACGACCTGTGGCCGGTCATTGAACTCTACGAAACGCTGAAACGACGTAGTGGCCGCCTTGACTTCACCGACCTCCTTCTGACCACCCGCAACCTTCTCCGCGACAATGCGCCCGTACGGTGCGATCTCCAGTCGGAATTTACACATTTATTCGTCGATGAATTCCAGGATACGGATCCACTGCAAGCCGAGATATTGTTGCTGCTGGCCGCCGATGATCCTCAAAGCGCTGATTGGAAAGCTATCCGGCCGAAACCCGGCAAATTGTTTCTCGTTGCTGATCCGAAGCAGTCGATCTACCGTTTCCGTCGCGCGGATGTTGCTCTCTACGAAGAGATCAAGCGACAGTTGATTCAGCAGGGCGCGGCCCTCGAGCACCTAGTGGTGAGTTTTCGGGCCGTTCCCGAGATACAGGACGTCGTAAATGCGGCGTTTGCGAGACGCATGGCTAGTGGATCGGACAGTCAGGCGGCATACGTGCCGCTCGTTCCCGCACGCGAACCGACGGAGCAACCGGCCGTTGTCGCGCTTCCGGTACCGGCACCCTACGGCGACTTTGGATCTGTCGTCGATTGGCGGATCGATGCGTCTCTGCCCGACGCCGTAGCGGCGTTCATCGATTGGCTCGTGCGCGAGAGCGGTTGGACTGTTACCGAACGCCACGATCCGTCTACTCGTGTCCGGATTGAGCCCCATCATGTCTGCATACTCTTCCGCCGCTTCCGTGCGTACGACCGTGATGTAAGTCGCGAGTACGTACGCGCTCTCGAGGCCCGTCACCTCCCGCATGTGCTCGTGGGCGGAAGGTCATTTCACGAGCGTGAGGAGGTCGAGGCAATTCGGAACGCGCTCATGTCAATCGAACGTCCGGAAGACGACCTGGCGATCTTCGCAACGCTTCGCGGTCCGTTCTTTGCCCTTGGAGACGCGGCATTGCTCGCGTTCCGCGATCGGTTCTCTACCCTGCATCCGTTTCGGAGAATGCCGAACGACCTACCGGCGGCGCTGGGGGAAGTTGCGGAAGCGCTGGCGATCCTTCGCGATTTACACCGTGCACGCAATCATCGGCCGATTGCTGACACGATTGCGCGCTTGCTCGCGTCGACGCGAGCCCACGCGGGCATCGCGATCTGGCCGACAGGTGAACAAGCTCTCGCCAATGTTACGCGGCTCATGGACATGGCTCGTAGTGTCGAGCGGCGCGGCTTGACGTCGTTCCGCGCGTTCGTCGAGCGACTGGCCGAGGATGCTGAGCGTGGCGACGCGAGCGATGCACCGATCCTCGAGGAGGGAACCGGTGGCGTTCGCCTTATGAGCGTGCACCGTTCGAAGGGTCTGGAGTTTCCTGTGGTCGTTCTCGCGGATCTCACTGCCAAGGAGGCGCCTACAGAGGCGCAGCGCACGATCGATGCAGCCCGTGCCCTCTGTGCCATGCGGCTCGCCGGGTGCTCGCCGCCCGAGCTCTTGGAGCGACGCGAGATCGAGCGCGAACGCGAACGCGAGGAGGCGGCACGCATCCTGTACGTCGCCACGACACGTGCCCGCGATCTGCTCGTCGTGCCGGTGATCGGAGACGAGCGGCGCGACGGTTGGCTCGGCGCCCTGGCGCCGGTGCTCTATCCCGTCGACGAGCGGCGGCGCCAGCCGGAGACGCGGACGGTGGCGGCGTGTCCGGCGTTCGGCCTCGATTCGGTCGTGGAGCGACCCGATCGCGCGCCCGGCCGCGAGCGCGGTGTCGCGCCCGGTCTCCACCGCCCCGAGCTCGGGCGCCATCGCGTGGTGTGGTGGGATCCCCAGGTGCTGCGTCTGAACGTCGAGGAGTCGGTCGGGTTGCGGCAGCAGCGGCTACTCGAGGCCGACGAGGCGGGAGCGGTCGCCGAGGGCGGCGTCCGTGACCACGCGGAGTGGCAAGCCGAACGGGCGCGGGTGCGCGCCGCCGCGGTGGTGCCGACGATGGCGGTCGCGACCGCAACCGCGTGGGCGGCGTCCGCCGCTGCGTCGGGGGTGACGCTCGAAGAGGCGGGCGTGGAGCGCGTCGGCGATGCCGGCGCCCGCCCGCACGGCACGCGCTTCGGTACTCTGGTGCACGCCGTGCTCGCGGCGGCGGATCTGGACTCCGACGCTGCGACGATCGCGCGCCTCGCGGCGTTGCAGGCACGCTTGCTCGGCGCTTCCGAGGGCGAGCGCGATGCGGCCGCGGACGCCGCCGTGCGCGCGCTCGCGTCTCCGTTGCTGCGGCGAGCCGCCGCCGCGGCCGGCGTCGGCGGGTGTCGGCGCGAGGTGCCGATCGCGCTCCGCCTCGACGATGCAACGCTCGTCGAAGGCGTCGCTGATCTCGCGTTCTGCGAGGACGGTCACTGGACCGTCGTGGACTTCAAGACCGACGTCGAGCTCGGGAGCCGTCTCGCGGAGTATCGCCTCCAGCTCGCGCTGTACGCGCGGGCGATCGCCGCCGCCACCGGAACGCCGGCGTCGGGCGTGCTCCTACGAGTCTAGCGCCGGCCGTCGGCCGCGCGAGCGAAGCGGTGTGCCTCAGTGCAAGGGGCTGGGAGGCTTCAGCCCGCGGGCGACGGACGGCGACGGCGGCTCACGAGTACCGCCCTCGAGGGAGGTGCCGGCGCGGACGGGCGGCTGGAACCAGCGGGCCGCGCGCCGCCGCAGCAGCCGCAGGCGCCGCGCGATCGTCATGCCCTCCGCCACCGTCATGCGAGATCGTAGGTCACGCATCACTCCACCTCCTCACGTCCGCAGGATGCTGCGGCGTCGACCGGTCACATACGCTGTCGCCCGTCCACACGTACCCCGGTGACGGCACCGAGGCGATGGGCGACGGCGTCCCATGCCCGGTCGGCGAGCGCGTCGGCCGGGCAGAAGGCGGGATCCATTGCCGCGTGCATCAGGAAGCCGTCGACGGTCGCGAACACCGTTCGCGCCTCCACCGCCGGATCGTTCGCAGAGCGGAAACCGCCTTCGGCGATCCCCTCCTGGATCATTTGCGCGGCGAACTGCCACAATTGGTGGCGAATCGCCGCCGATGGCGGGAAGGCACTCGGATTGCGCATGATCTCGACGCGGAAGTTCATCAGGCAACGAAAGTAGTCGGGGCGCGCCTGCGCCCACTGAACGGCGGCGCGCACCCGTTGCTCGAGGCGGGCGCAGGCCGTGTCGCCGAGCGTCGTCTCCATTTGCGTGCGCGCCCAATCGCTCGCGACCGCGGCGAAGGCGAGACTGATGATCTCTTCCTTGGCCTTGAAATGGTATGTGAAGTGGCCGCGCGCGAACCCGGTTTCGCGCTCGAGCGCGCTGACCGTGCAGGCGCGAAGCCCGTCGCGCGCGATCACCTGGATGGCGGCGGCGATGATCTCGCCGCGACGATCGGTGGGACGCGACCGCAACGAGCGGCCGACGGGCGAATCGCTCGAGAGGTTGATGACTTGTGGCATGAGATTTCTCTTGTACAAGCATACTACGCCGTGGTACGAGGTGACAAACGCGATCGCTGGTCCTCCGTGCATGCGTGCCGTCATGCGGACCTCCGGTCCCAAGTCTCGAAGGAGCGATCCAATGATTCACATCGTGCCGTGCCGTGTCCGGCAGCGCCTGGCCGTCGTTGTCGCCCTACTGGTGTGTTGTGTCGTCGCCACGCCCGCCCGCGCCTCGAACTTCACGCTCTTCGAGACCGGGCAGGTTCGGCCCCTCGCGCAATCGCCGGATGGCACGCACGTGTTCGCGATCAACACGCCGGATGACCGCCTCGAGATCTTCAGCGTCGGCGGCGGCACGTTGACGCACGTCTCGTCGGTGCCCGTCGGGCTCGAGCCGATCGCGGTCGCCGCGCGCAGCAACTCCGAGGTGTGGGTGGTGAACCACCTCTCGGACAGTGTGAGCATCGTCGACGTCAGTGTGCCGACGGCGCCGCGGGTGGTGCGAACGCTCTTGGTCGGCGACGAGCCGCGCGACATCGTCTTCGCGGGTCCGAGTGGTCACCGCGCCTTCATCACGACGGCGCACCGCGGCCAGAACACGTCCCTGCAGGCATCGATTCACACCGTGCTCACCACGCCCGGTATCGGGCGTGCGGACGTTTGGGTGTTCGACGCCAACAACCTCGGGGTGACGCTCGGCGGCACGCCCGAGACGATCGTCACGCTCTTCGGCGATACGCCGCGCGCGCTCGCGGTCTCACCCGACGGCAATACCGTCTACGCGGCGATCTTCCACTCCGGGAATCGCACCACGGCGATCACCGAGGGTGCGGTGTGCGACGGCGGCGCCGCGGCACCGCCGTGCGGCAAGGTGTGCGCCGCCGGCGCCAACATGCACGTCACCTGCGCGAACAACAGCGAGTGCCCCGGGAGCACGTGCGTCGTCGAATCGCCCGGCGGGTTGCCGGCGCCGAACACGGATCACAACCTGTTGCAGCAGCCCGAGGTCGCCTTGATCGTGAAATTCGACGGCAGCCACTGGTTCGACGAGCTCGGGCGGCAGTGGGACAACGCCGTGAACTTCAACTTGCCCGACAAGGACGTCTTCGCGATCGACGCGACGCAGAGTCCACCAGTCGAGACCGGGGTCTACACGGGCGTCGGCACCGTCCTCTTCAACATGGTCGTGAACCCGGTGAGCGGTCACGTCTACGTCGCCAACACCGATGCGCAGAACGACGTGCGCTTCGAGGGTACGGGCGTCTTCTCCGCGATGTTCAAGCCCATTACCGAGCCCGCGAGCGTGCGCGGCCATCTCGCCGAGAGCCGCATCACCGTCCTCGACAGCAGCACGGTCACGCCGCGGCATCTGAACAAGCACATCAACTACGGCACCTGCTGCGCCGCCCCGCCGAACGCCGAGCACGACGCGAGCCTCGCCTTCCCACTCGGCATGGCGGTGTCGAGCGACGGCTCGACCCTGTACGTCGCCGGCTTCGGCTCGAGCAAGATCGGCGTCTACGTGACGGCCGATCTCGAGGACAACTCGTTCACGCCCGGCGCCAACGACCTCACGCTGACGGGCCTCGGCGCCTGCCCCGGCGGGTCGTGCGGACCGACGGGACTCGTGCTCGACGAGACGAACACCCGGCTCTACGTCCTGACGCGGTTCGACAACGGCATCTCGGTGGTGAGTACGGGAACGGGCATGGAGCTCGCGCACCTCTCGCTGCACAATCCCGAGCCCGCCAGCATCGTCAACGGCCGCCGCTTCAACTACGACGCGAGCTTCACCTCGAGTCACGGCGATTCGGCGTGTGCCAGCTGCCACATCTTCTCCGACTTCGACAGTTTGGCCTGGGACCTCGGCGATCCCGACGGCAACCTGCTCAGCAACCCGGGGCCGTTCCAAGTGGGGCCGTTCGGCTCGCCGCCGGGCATCTACACGAACTTCCACCCGCTCAAAGGCCCGATGACGACGCAGAGCTTGCGCGGCATGGCGAACGAAGGCCCGATGCACTGGCGCGGCGACCGAACGGGTGGCAACGACGCGCCGTCGAGCCAGCCCGACAGCGGCACCTTCGACGAGCAAGCCGCGTTCAAGAAGTTCAACGTCGCCTTCCCGGGCCTGCTCGGCCGCAACGCGCAGCTCACCGCGGCGGAGATGCAGGCGTACACCGACTTCATCTTGCAGGTGACGTATCCACCGAACCCGATCCGTGCCCTCGACAACTCGCTGACGGCGAACGAGCAAGCCGGCAAGAACTTCTTCAACGGGCCGCCCTCGGACACCCTCCAGGACTGCAACGGCTGCCATCGGCTCGCGCCGGGCGCCAACGAGATCTTCGGCATCGACAAGCCGGGTTTCTTCGGCACCGAGGGCAAGTCCTCGTTCGAGAACGAGACCCAGCACTTCAAGGTGCCGCACCTCCGCAACATGTATCAGAAGGTGGGCATGTTCGGCATGCCGGACGTGCCGTTCTTCAATACGTTCCACACCGGCTTCCTGGGTGATCAGGTCCGCGGCTTCGGCTTCCTGCACGACGGCAGCGTCGATACGCTCTTCCACTTTCACAAGGCCACCGTCTTCAACCAGAACGGCGTCAACCCGACCGGCATCCCCGTCGGAGCACCGGGCGACCCGCTGCGACGCCAGCTCGAAGAGTTCATGATGACGTTCGACAGCAACCTCGCGCCGATCGTCGGACAGCAGACCACGCGCACCAGCAGCAACGGCGCGACCGTCGATCCGCGCATCACGCTGCTCGAGCAGCGCGCCGACGCCGGTGAGTGCGATCTCGTGGCGAAGGGGCGCGTCGGCGGCCAGGATCGCGGTATGCTGTACGCGGGAAGCGGGCAGTTCATCACCGACCGCGTCACCGACCCGCTGCTGACCGATGCGGCGGTGCGCGCGTTCAGCAATACCGCCGGGCAGGAGCTGACCTTCACGTGCGTACCCACGGGCTCCGGTCTACGCCTCGGCATCGACCACGACGGCGACGGCTTCGGCGACCGCGACGAACTCGACGCCGGTAGCGATCCCGAGAACGCGGCCAGCCTGCCGGCCGGCGGGACGCCCATCTGTACGTCGACGACCGGCTTCATCTTCAGGCGCGCGACTATGAGCGACCATCGGGGCGCGCTGTCGTTGGCCGCGAAGGACGTGCCGCTCACCACGTATACGCAGCAGGCGGTCGCGACGGTGCTCACTGACAGCGGCGGCACCATCTTCGTGGGCTCGGTACCGGGCGCGTCGATCATCCCGAAGGGCTCGAGCTTCAAGTTCAAGGCGCCGGCGCACTCCACCGGAATCGTGGGGGTGGCCGTCAAGGAGAATCGCCACGCGCCCGGCCTTTTCGGCATATCGGTGAAGACGAAGGGCGCGTGGACGGCCGGTCTCGCGAACGAGACCGCGCTCACGACGAATGTGACGCTGAACGTCGGCGGGCAGTGCTTCCACGGCAACGCGACCAGGGTCCGTCCGTAGCGGATCTCTCCATCTCCGCGCGGGGTGCGGGCGTCACGACGCTCGCACCCCGCGCCGGTAGTGTCCTCAGGGCACTACCCCGCGCCTTCCCGAGTTTCGCGCGCGTTCGACACGTGCTTAAGTAACGGTCGCCGTTCGGCGCCCGCGCACGCGACGCGGTCGCGGCACGCAGCCCGGAAAGGACCGATTCCCATGCACGTGCACGACCAGAAGAAGGAGCTCGTCGACATCTGTCATCGCGCGAGCGAGCGCTGGCTGACCGCCGGTTCGGGCGGGAACATCAGTGTCCGCATCCCGAACACCGACCGGTACCTCTGCACCGCGACGGGCGTGACGTTCCGGGACACGGCGGTCGAGAACGTCGTCGAGATGGACCTCGCCGGCACCCAACGCGGCGGCGACGCGAAGCCGTCGAAGGAGTACCGCTGGCATGCCGGCATCCTCGCGCTCTGCCCGGACGTGCACGGTGTGGTGCACACGCATTCGACGGCGACGATGGCGTTCGGCATCGTCGGTGTGACGCCGCCGCACATGACCGGCCAGGCGCGCGCGCACCTCGGCGCCATCCAGATCGTGCCCTACGCCGACGCCGGCTCGGAGCGGTTGCGCGACTTGATCGTCGACGTCTACCGGGCGCATCCCGCGACGCGCATCGTAC
This sequence comes from Binatia bacterium, assembly GCA_041476145.1. Lineage (GTDB taxonomy): Bacteria > Desulfobacterota > Binatia > UTPRO1 > UTPRO1 > DP-19. The sequence continues at coordinate 22,536 of JBGOSW010000005.1, read as the reverse complement.
TTCTCGCCAACCACGGCCTTGCAGCGACAGGGCCGACGCTGCTCGAGGCGTACAATCGCGCCGAAATCGTCGAAGACTCGGCGCAGGCGTATCTGCACTGCCGTCTTCTCGGGCGCGAGCCGAACCTCGAGTTCTGAGATACGGCTGGTCCATCCACCCCGATCGGACCGCCCGTCGGCGCGCCTCTAGACGGAGATCGGCCGACAGTGTTGCCTGAGGCGCGCATCGAAATCGGAGGCGTGAAGCCGCCGCGGGGAAGCGGGGCGGACGTAGGCTTGTCGCTCGTGACGACCGTGTTGCTCGTCGCGATGGTCTGGGCGCTGCCACGTCCCATCGACGACTTCTTCGTCGGACTCGCCGGCGGACGCGACATCCTCGCCGGCCACCTCGGTCAGCCCGACGATTGGGCGTTCACGACGCATGGACGCGTGTGGCTCGATCAGAATTGGGGCACGCATCTGCTGTCGTACCTCGTCTATCGCGGATTTGGCGAGACCGGCATGCTCGCCGAGAAGGCGCTCATGCTAGTCGCCACTGCGGCGTTCCTCGTCCTCGCGTGCGGCGCGCGCGGGGTCGGTCTGCCGACGGGGCTTCTCGTCGCCGGTGGCGCCATCGCCGCGGCCCGGAGCTACATCGATCTGCGACCGAACCTGACCAGCACCATGCTGACGCCGCTTCTCCTCTGGATCCTCTACCGGACGCGCGCGCATCCGCATGTCGCATGGGCTGCGTCGCTGGTCGTGTGGCTGTGGAGCAACGCCCATGGCGGGTTCGTCCTCGGCTTGGTGTTGATGGTGATCTGGGCCGCGAGCAACGCGCTGGCGGTGGCGATCCAAGAGGAAGCCTCGGTACGATGGTCGCGAGTCTGGGCACGCTGCTGGCCGATGGTGGCGGCGGCGAGCGCGGCGGTTCTCCTCGCCGCCTTCGCGAACCCGTTCGGGATCGCCAATCTCACTCATTCGTTCGTCGTGGTGAAGGAACCAGTGTGGCGAAGCATCGACGAGTGGCAGCCGCTTTTCACGTCGGCGGGGACGCCATTCGGCACGACATGGGAATTCGTGGTCGTCGTCACGCTCGGACTGCTCGCGTTGGCGCGCGCGGCACGCGGCGCCGCGCACCGCCGTGCCGACAGCGGCGCGACGGCGCTCTTGGTATTCGACGTCGTGGCCGGTGCGCTCGTCGTCACCATGGCGGTGCAGGCCCGGCGCTTCGTGCCGCTCGCGATCCTCGTGCTCGCGCCACCGATCGCGGTGCAACTCGACACGTTGCTCGCGGGGCGCCGTCGTTCGTGGCCTACGGTGTTCGTAGCCGCCGCGTTGCTCGTCCCGCCGGCATTGCTGGCCCGGCCGTTGGTGATGCGCTACCGATTCGACAATCCGTTCTACGATCGGGAGACGATGCTGCAGCGCATGCTCGTCATGAGTCCGTTCTTTCCGGCGAAGGCCGCCGACTTCATCGACGCGAACGGTATCGGTGGACCGGTGCTCAACGCCTGGGAGTGGGAAGGATTCCTCCGCTGGCGTGGGACGCGATTGCGATTTCTCGTCGGCAGCCGCGCGCAGCAGGTGTACGACGCGACGACGTTCGCGGAGCAGCGGCGGCTCCTCGACGCCGACGCCTCGCCGTCGGCCGAGCTCGCGACGCTCGACGTCCATCTCGCCCTCTTCCCGATGACGCCGGGCTACAACGCGCTCCTCGGTGCTCTCGTCTACGCGGAAGACGCGCATTGGGCGTACGTTTACAGTGACGGCCTCCACGTCGTCCTCGCCGACACGACCTGGGACGGCAACGCGGAGCTGGTGGCAGCTGCGGAACGGGGCGCCTTGTCCTACCGCGACGAGGAGACGCGAGCGTTGAGCCGCGCACTCTATCTCGCGTCGCCGGCGTCACACGCCGACCCGGAGGCGATTCGCGACGCGCTGCGGGCTGCCGTCGCGGCGCGACCGAACGGCATCGCCTACGCTTGTCTCGGAGACCTCGCGCTGAGCGGGCGCATATCGGCACCGGCGGCGATCGACTACTTCGAAACGGAGACGCGGCGCCTCGCGGCGATCGACTCGAGAGGTGCGGGAGGAGCCACGGTTCTCGAGGCACGCCGATGGGCTGCGGTCGTGCTCGCCAGCCTGTATCGTGCCGCGGGACGTGTCCAAGATGCCGACCGGCGCGATGCCGAGGCGCGCGCGCTCGCCGCCGATGTCGCGCGCCTCAAGGTGCGCTGGGGATGGGGCGACACGCCGGGGTTCTCCTGACCGCGTGTCCGGCGCGGGGATTCGTCAGCCCGAGATCTTGGCGAGAAATCCCCGGTCTTGCGCGATGAGCGGCGCAACCGTCGGCCGCTCCGTGACGCGCGCGTACCAGCGCGCCAAGGCGGGATACACGGTGGCGTCCACCGTCACCTCCGCGTGCGCGAGGTTCACGAGCTGCGACATGATGCTGATGTCGGCGAGGGTGAACCGGCCGGCGACGAGAAATTCCCCGTCGCCGAGCTCGCGCTCGAGATACGCGAAATAGGTCGGCACCTCGGCGAGGCCGCTCGCGACGATGCGCTCGTCGGGCGCGTTCTTCATCAGCTTGGCGTTGATGACGCGTTGAAAGAACACCTTGCCGGTCAGGCTCGGGCCCATGCCTCCGTCCGCGTACTCGTCGAACCACCGCGTCCGGGCGCGCTCGTAGGGGTCGCGCGGGAAGAGAGGCGGTTCCGGAAAGCGCTCCTCGATGTACTCGGCGATGACCGAGCTGTCGGCGAGACTGCGGCCGCTCTCGTCCTCGAGCGCCGGAATCCGTCCGAGCGGGCTCAGCGCGAGGAAGGCGGGCGATTTCTCGAAAGGGTTCGCCGGCACGAGCTCGTACGGCACCTGCTTCTCGGCGAGGACGACCCGGACCTTGCGGACGAAAGGCGACAGCAGCGCTCCGTGGAGTTTCAGCATGCGGGACCAGTATCGGTCGGTCGTGGCCGATGCAACCCGGCGGGCGCGCTCAGCCGTGCGACGCCGTGAGCGCGGCCGTCAGCTCGCCGCCGATGCGGACGCACGCCGCGGCGTCGATCCGCAGCTGCTCGCGTGCCTGCGCCGTCGTCTCGCGCGTCTCGTCGGTGATCTGCGCCTCGAGGAACGCGCCGACCTCGTCGGCGACCACCGCCGGGGTGAGTTGCGCCATGCCGCGGATGACGTACTGCCGCAGCATCGGATCCATCGTGACGATACGCGTGCTCCACTCGTTGCGGACGAAGTGCCAAGCGGCAAGCCGTGAGTGCCGCGCGCCGAGCAGGCGCGCGAGCACGAAGGCGCGATCCTGCGGCCGCACGTCGTCGCTGAACGTGAGCGCGAGCGTGCGATCGACGAGCTGCGCATCCTCGAAGCCGGCGAGTGCGAAGAGGAAGCGCTCCTCCTCCTCGGGGTCGTCGGCGGCGGTGGCGCGCTTGCGCGCGAGATAGCGATCGTAGAGCGCGGCGTCGCCGTCGCGGGCGGCGAGCCTCGCGACGACCGGCACCAGGTTTGGATCGAGCGACGTGCGGTCCTCGAGGTAGCGCTCGAGTCGCCGCCTAGCCTCGGTTCGCACCGCCGGCAGGCACGCGAGCCTTCCCAGGGCGGCGAGGACCGTCGCGCGCTTCATCCGATCGTCGGCGCTCTCGCCGGGACGGGGATTCCAGCCGAGCGTCGCCAGCTGCGGTGCGAAGGCGCTCTCGACGAGGCGCACGAACCCCGGGCGCGCGCTGTCGTCGAGGACGTGCGTCTCGAGCCAGGAGAGCCGTTCGACAATGGCGTCGAGGACGGCGCGGTCGCCTTCGGCGCGTAACCCGGCGAGCAGCGCGAGAAACGCGCCCACGTTGGACACGCCCGCCTTCACCAGCACCCATTGGTTGCCGACCAGGCTCAACCGTTCCTCCGGTGTCAGCGCTTCGGCTCCGGCGTCGGCGAGACGCGCGATACCGGCGTCGTCGAGGGCGTAGCGGTAGAAGCCCGCGGCGCCGCCGTTCGGATGCACCCAGAGCGCGCCCGCCAGCGTGACCTCGGTGTGCTCGCCGGTGAGCAGCATGCGCTCCTCGCGGACGCCGTCGGCGCCGCCGATCTTCAGGACGAGCGGCACCGGCCAGCGCTGCGGCTCGGCGCGCCGCGCCGCCTCGGGATCGGCGAAGAAGCGTCGCTGCCGCAGTCGCAACGTCGCGCCGGTATCGTCGAAGTGGGTCGTGATCTCCACGACCGGGTGACCGGGTTCGCGAATCCAGGCATTGGCGATCGCCGTGACGTCTCGTCCAGAGACCGTCGAGAGCTCGCACCAGAAATCGTCGGCGGTGGCGTTGCGCTCGGCGTAGCGTCGCAGATAGGCGCGGACGCCGTCGCGAAAGGCGTCGGCGCCGAGGAACGCCTCGATCATGCGGACGACGCCCGCACCCTTCCAATACGTGATCACGTCGAAACGCTCCGCGGCCTGCCGAGCGTTTTCGACGTCGCACGAGATCGGATGCGTCGAGACGAGCGCGTCGAGCGCGAACGGACGCGCGAGGGTCGCCACGAAGTCGCGCCACATGCCCCATTCCGGCATCAGGTCGGCCGTCGCCTTCCAACCGACGAAGGTCGCGAAGGACTCGTTCAGCCAGAGATCGTTCCACCACGCCATGGTGACGAGATCGCCCCACCACATGTGGGTCAGCTCGTGGGCGGCGGTGTAGAAGATGTCCTTCAACGTGTCGGTCGACGCCTGCGTCGGGTCGGCGGCGATCGCCGTCAGGCGATACGTGATGGCGCCCGGATTCTCCATCGCGCCGGCCTCGAAGTCGGCGAGGCCGATGGCGTCGATCTTGCCGTACGGGTACGGGATGGCCGTGTAGCGCGCCAGGTACTCGACCGCGCGCCGATGCGCGTCGCGGGCGTACACGCCCTTGTCGGCGAGGCCGGCGGGCAGCCAGACCCGCACCGGCACACCGTCGGTGGTGGCGACGGGATCGGTCGCCTCGAAAGGACCGACGGCGAACGCCACCAGGTACGAGGAGATCGGCGGCGTCTCGCGGAAGCGGATTTCGCTGCGGCCGTCCGCGAGCGGGCGCTCCGTCGCGACCGCGCCGTTGGCGATGGCGCGCGCATCGCGGGGCACCACCAGCGTCACGGCGAAGCGCGCCTTGAACTCCGGCTCGTCGAAGCAGGGGAAGGCGCGCCGCGCGTCGGCGGCTTCGAACTGCGTCGCGGCGTAGCGCGCGCCGTCCTTGACCGATCGATACAGGCCGCGCAGCTTCTCGAGGATGGTGCCGGCGAACGCGATGCGCAACGTCGCGGCGCCCGCTGCCAGCGGTGTCGGGAAAAGCAGCGACACCGCCTCGGCCTGCGGATGCACGACGATCCGCGCGCTGCGTCCGTCGGTGAGCCGTGCCTCGTGGAGGTCGAGGTCGAGCGCGTGCATGGTCACGGTATCGGTGGGCGCCGCGATCTCGAGCGCGATCTCGACCGTACCGCGGAACCGCCAGGTCTCGAGATCGAGCTCCATGCGCAGCGCGTACCGACGCGGGAGCACCTGCTTCGAGAGGCGGAAGTTCGGACCCGGATCGCTCGGCTCGTGCGTCGCCATGGCGCGGTACTGTGGCCGAGCGCTGTGCGACGCGCAAGCACGCCGTGCCGTCGAGGAGTGTCCTCACAGGACACGCCTCTCCGTTGTCACACGCTCGCACGCGAGCACCGCCGTCTCACCCGCATCGATCCCGGGGTGTGATGCGGCGGCGCGGCCGATCTCAGTCGCGCTTGTCCTTGAACTGCACGGCGTCGTTGCGGGACGCGGGTGCGGTGAACGCCGAACCCCAGCAGCGGCCGTCGCTGCTTCGCAGTTGCACGGTGACGGCGGGATCCTGTGCAAACGGGAGCGAGGGTGGTGCGAGGTTCGTTCCTTTCGCCTTCACGCGCAGGCTCGCGAGGCCCTGGGCGCCCGCCTTCAGCAACGCGCCGAGGACGCCGCTCGGTGTCAGCTCGCGATCGGCGTAGTGCAGAACGCTCGTTCCCGAGGACTTCCAGCAGGGCTTCCGATGGCACGTGCCACCGCCGGGGATCTCGGCGCGCAGCCGCAGGCTCGGCGTGCCGGCCGTGGCATCGTAGAGACAGAGCGTGTAGTCGGTCGCGCCGCCGACGGGATCACCGAAGTCGGCGAGCGTCGTCGCGTCTCCCTTCGCCCACTTCCACGTGAGGAGATCCCTGCTCGACGTCGTGCCGCGTTTCACGACCACGGAGCCGGCGAGAGCGGCGCGACACGTTGGTGCCGGCGCCGCGGTGCCGGCACAGACGCCGGCGCTGCACGTATCGGGCGCGGTACATGGGTTGCCGTCGTCGCACGCCGCGCCCGGGGGATCGAACCGGCAGTCGGGCGCGCAGCAGTCGCCGGACGCGACGTTGCCGTCGTCGCAGTCCTCGCCGGCGGTGACGATGCCGTTGCCGCACGCGGTGAGCGTGCAGTTCGAGTCGCAGCCGTCGCCGTCCACGAGATTGCCGTCGTCGCACATCTCGCCGGGCTCGACGACGTCGTTGCCGCAGATCGTCGCCTCGTCGGCGCCGACGTCGACGCGCGGGCCGTTCACACGCGGCGCGCCGTCGAGGTCGACCTCGCCGACGCCGGGCATGAACGCGGGATCCCCGGCGTTGATCGCGGGCGAGCCGGCAAAGAGGTGGACGTCGCCGGCGTCGGGCGCGACCAGCAGGGGGTCCGTGAAGAGCGAACTCGCGTCCTCGCCGGTCGCGGCGCGGTAGGCGGCGAACCCGGCGTAGAGCGTCCCATTCCACATGAACTCGGCGGCCGAGGCGCCGCCCGGCGTGAACCAGAGATTGTAGTCGAGCAGGGTGCCGACGTTGCCATCGTCGGAGGTGACGAGCCGGCCCTGCGCCGTCGCGACGATGACGTTGTTCCGCACGACGTTGTCCTCGGCGTACTGGATCCAGAGCTCGCCGAAGCCGATGCCCAGCGTGTCGTTGTGGTAGAGGGTGTTGTTGAGGAACGCGCAGTTCCGTACGCGCCCGACCGAGGACGCGAAGCCACCGAAGACCAAGCCCGCCTTGTCGTTCGCGATCAGCACGTTGTCGCGGACGATGATGCCGGTGGTGACGATGGCGCGATTCTCGGCGCCGACCTCGAGCCCGAGGTCGGATTCGGTGACGAGGTTGTTCTCGATCGTGATGTCGGCACCGCCGTCGACGTAGATGCCGCCGGCGAAGCCGCCGCCGTAGCTCGCGCGCGCGCGTGTGACGCGGTTGCCGCGGCAGACGCCGTTGCGCGCCACCTTCGCCGGGTCCGGCTGGATGTCGGTTTCGCCGCCGATGAAGTCGATGCCGATGTTGTCGACGTCGTGCACGTCGTTGCCGGTCACTTGGAAGTCGGTGACGTTGCCGTTCAGAGTCAGGGCCTCGCTCGGCGCCGGCTCGCAGTCGTAGATCTCGTTGCCGTCGATGACGAGGTCGGAGATCGGGCTCGCTGCCGTGCCGTAGACGGTGATGCCCATGGCGTCGTGGCCGCGGATGTCGTGGATGCGGTTGTCGCGGATCTCGATGTGCGAACCGGCCCCGAGCACGCGCACGCCCGAGCCGTCGTCGACGCCGAGGTCGTTCTGGATCTCGAAGCCGATGAGCTTCACGTAGCTGCGCGAATCGATCAGCACCATGTCGGCGCCGGGCACGCCGGTGCCGTCGAGGACGGGGTGCTCGCCGGGCGCCGCCTGCAGCGTGATGTATCCGTCGCCGGCGTCGCCGCTCGCGGGAAAGACGAGCTTCTCGAAGTACGGAGTCGGCTTCTCTCGGACGAGGACCGCGTCGCCCGCGACCGCGACGTTCAGCGCCGCCTGAATGGACAGGAAGTCGCCGCCGCTCGCCGCAACGGTGTACGTCGCCGCCGCGCTCGTCGCGGTGCGCAGCAGCGCGAGCAGCGTGAACGCCCACAGCGCGCGCGGGTGGCGGCGTGTGCGTCGCGGCGTAGAACGGGGCATTACCCGCCTATGCGGCGCGCTCGACGACGGTGTCGATCATCGCCTGCACGATCGCGCCCACCTCGCCGTCCTTCGGTGTGAAGACGTGGCGGATGCCGAGCCGAGCGAGCTTCGGCCGATCCGCTTCGGGGATGATGCCGCCCATCACGACCGGGATCGTGTCGGCGCCGGCCTCGCGCAAGCCGCGCTGAACTTCGGTTGCGATCCAGAGGTGAGAGCCCGAGAGGCTGGAAATGCCGATCAGGTCGACGTCCTCTTGGATCGCGGTCGTGACGATCATCGCCGGCGTCTGCTTGAGCCCCGTGTAGACGACCTCCATGCCGGATTCGCGGCACGCGAATGCGAGGAGCTTCACGGCGTTGATGTGGCCGTCGAGACCCGATTTCGCGAGTAGCACGCGCATACGCCGGGGCGCGCGCGGCAGGCGCAGCGCCGGAGCGTCCGTGATCTCGGAGCCGAGCGGTGCCTGGTAGCGGGCGCCGAGCGCCTCTTCGATGGCCGACGTCCACTCGCCGGTGGTGCCGCCGGCGACGGCGAGGGCGATCGACGCCGGCAGCACGTTCTCCCCGGCGACCGCGGCACGCTCGAGCTCCGCGATGGCGCGCGTGACCGCGGTCGCATCGCGCTCGGCCTTCCAGCGTGCGAGCGCCGCGACGCGACGCTCGACGTGGGCGACGGTGACGAGGTCTTCCTCGCGTACGGGCGACGTGCCGCTGAAAGCACCGATCTCGCCGGTGAAGGCGTTCACGCCGACGACCAGGCGTTCCTTGCTTTCGATCTGCTGCCTCCAGCGTACCAGCGCCGCCGTGAGACGCGTGGCGATCCAGCCGATGCTGCGTGCGTAGCCGAGGCGTTCCATCTCGGCGACGATCTGGCGCGCCGCGTCCTTGATCTCGGCGGTGACCGCCTCGATCACCGTCGAGCCCTCGAAGATGTCGGGATAGTCGGCGACGCCGGTTTCGTGCATCAGCACTTGTTGCGTGCGCAGGGCGAGGATCTGCTCGCTTGGATCCGGCAGGCCGAGGGCCTCGCGGAACCCGGGCAGTTGCAGCGCACCGACGCGCGCCGATGCGGAGAGCACGACCGGCAACGCCTCGTAAGCGATGCGGACGATGTTGACCTCCGGCTGTTGCTCGGTGAGCGTCAGCGAGCGCACCTGGCAGCCGGCGCGCCACTTGGTCGTGACGCCGTAGCGCTCCCGGCAGAGCTCCGTCCAGAGTTGGCTGTACGCTCGGACCTTGGCGATCTCCGGGACGAGCTCGATACCGGAATTGATGAAGAAGCTGATGCGCTCGACGACCCCGGCGAAGACGTCGGGCGCGAGGGCCGGGCGGATCGTCTCGAGAATCAAGACGGCGTTGCCGATCGCGTAGCCGACCTCCTCGGCTGGCGACGCTCCCGACTCCATGAAGTGATAGCCGCAGCTGTTCATGGGATTCCACTGCGGAGTCTCGGTCGCCGCGAAGACGATGAGGTCGGTGGAGAGCCGCAGGGAGACCGCAGGATCGAAGATCGAGGTACCGCGCGCGACGAACTCCTTGAGGAGGTCGTTCTGTGTCGTGCCGCGCAGCCGGGCTCGCGGCACCCTGCGCTCGTCGGCGAGCGCGACGTAGAGCGCGAAGAGCCAAGGCGCGGTGGCGTTGATCGTCATCGAGGTGTTGATCGTGCCCTGGTCGATGTCGCGGAAGAGCGTGTCCATGTCGCCGAGGTGGGAGATCGACACACCGGTGCCGCCGATCTCGCCGGCGGCCATGGGGTGGTCGGCGTCGTAGCCGTTTTGCGTCGGTAGGTCGAAGGCGACCGAGAGGCCGCGCTGGCCGTGCGCGAGGTTCTCACGGTAGCGACGGTTGGACTGCTCGGCGTCGCCGAATCCGGCGTACGTGCGAATGATCCAAGGGGCGCGGGCGGCTTCGGGCATGGGCGTCACTCCGAGGTGCGGATTCTCGCCCGCGCCACCCGCAGAGGCAAGGCGCGATCCGGGCGCCTCGTCGCGCGTATCAGGCCGGCGGGACGATCGGCGGCGGCTCGGCGGCGGCCACGGCTTCGTGGACGGCGCGCTCGAGCACCGGCGTCACGACGAGCGGCGGCGCGCTCTGCGCGACAACGACGAGGGCGCCGCCGATCACGAGCTCGAAGGCGACCGTGCCCCAGCCGGGAAGGCCCGGGTTGCCGTCGACGTAGACGCCGAAGAGCCGCCCCGCGCAGGCGCCGAGCCAGAGAAGTCCGACGAAGAGCACCCGGGTACGATGGACCACCGGGTCGACCGCGGCGAAGAGCGTGTAGACGCCCATCACGACGAAGATCCCGCCGTACGTGGCGCGGATCTCGCCCAGCGCCGCCGCCATGTGCGCCGGGTTGGCATAAGTCAGGCCGAGAAGCCCGAGGACGCGCTCGGGGTACACGAGGCCACAGACACCGAGCGCGAAAATGATCAGGCCGACGACGATCGTCGTGACGCGAGGGTTCATCGGTCGGCGAGCATAGCATCAGCGCGCGTGTACACGGAAGCGATGCCAGCTCGGTCGGTTGGGGACGGCCGCCCGGCGATCATGTGTGTTTCCGGCGACCGATTCCAAGGCCGAGCGCGAGCAGCGCACCGCCGACGAGCGGGAGCGCGACCCCGCGCTCCGAGGCGCGTGCCCATTCCCAGAACCGCGCGAGGCTCCGCACCGTGGGCGTCGTGGGTGACGCCCGCACCTCCGTCACCGAGACACCGGTGAACCACGCGGCGCCGGTGTTGAGGTTCGCGTAGCTGCCGAGCCGCAGGCACACGTCCCACTGCGTCTCGTCGCCGGCGCGCGCGATCACCTCGAGCGGCTGCCACTCCTGTGTGCCGCGCAGCTCGGCCGAGTCGGCGACGCGCGGCTCGATCGCGATGTGGGCGCCCGACGCGCTCGTACCGACCTCGCGTGTGCGCGCGCGTACGGCGACGCGATAAACGGCGCCGGGCTCGACGGCGACGGTCTGGCACCAGCGCGCGTCGTTCGGCGTGACGTTGTGGATCTCGGCGCTGCCGCCGCCGCCCGTCGCGCCGGGCTGCGTCCAGGAAAACTCCACGCCGTCGCGCGCCCACGCATCGGTGCGCCATTCGGCGGGCATGCCCGCGGAGCCGGCGCTGAAGTCGCCGTTTCGCACCGTCGTCGTCGCGCGCGCCGTCGCTGCCAGACCGAGCGCGGTCGCGACGAGCAGGGGAACCGCGGCGCGGCCGGCTCTCATTTCTCCCATCGCCGCAGTACCAGCGAAGCGTTCGCGCCTCCGAAGCCGAAGGAATTGGTGAGGGCGTGACGCACGTCGGCGCGTCGTGCCGTGTGCGGGACGTAGTCGAGATCGCAGTCCGCGTCGGGATGATCGAGGTTGATGGTCGGCGTGATGATCCCGGTCTCGAGCGTCTTCGCGGTGATGAGCGTCTCGAGCGCGCCCGAGGCGCCGATCAGATGACCGGTCATCGATTTCGTCGCGCTCACCGCCAGACGGTCGGCGTGCGCGCCGAACACCAGCCTCAGGCCCTGGGTCTCGTTGCGATCGCCGATCGGCGTCGAGGTGGCGTGCGCGTTCACGTAGTCGACGTCCTCGGGGCGGAGGTGCGCGCTCGCGAGCGCGGCTTGCATGCAGGCGGCGACGCCGATGCCGTTTGGCAGCGGCGCGGCGATGTGGAACGCCTCGCTGCCGGTCGCGTAGCCGAGGATCTCGGCGTAGATGCGCGCGCCGCGGGCGCGCGCGTGCTGGAGCGACTCGACGATGAGCATCGCGGCGCCCTCGGAGAGGACGAAGCCGTCGCGGTCGCGGTCAAACGGGCGGCTGGCGCGCTCGGGCTCGTCGTTCCGCAACGTCACCGCGCGCGAGTTCGCGAAGCCGGCGATCTCGGTCGGATCGATCAGCGCGTCGGCGCCGCCGGCGATGACGGCGTCGCAGGTGCCCTCGCGGACGTACCGCCAGGCCTCGCCGACCGCGTTCAGCCCCGAGGCGCAGGCGTTGCCGATGGTGAAGTTCGGACCGCGTACTTGCAACCGGATCGCGACTTGGGCGGCGCCCATGTTGGTGGTGATCGCGGTGATGTAGAAGGGTGAGACGCCGCTCGGCCCGTCCTGGTTGAAGCTGGTCACGGTGCGGAAGATCGTCCGCGCGCCGCCGTTGTTGTTGCCGAGAAGGACGCCGACGCGGCGCTCGTTGTCGGCGGTGATCCGCAACCCGGCGTCCTCCACCGCCATGACCGAGGCGGCGACGGCGTAGCGCGCGAAGTCGTCCATGCGCTTCAAGTGTTTCGTCGGCATGTACCGGCCCGGCTCGAAGCCGCGTACTTCGCCGGCGATGCGGCAAAGCTGATTCGAGACGTCGAACAGCGTGATCGGGCCGATGCCCGAGCGGCCGGAGCAGGCGCTCTCCCAGATCGCGGCGGCGCCGGTGCCGATCGGGGTCACGCCGCCGAGACCGGTGATGACGACTCGCGGAGCGGTCATGAGTGGTCCGCGTATCTGTAGATGCCCCGTCGAAATGGGTCAAACATCGCCGGACAGGTCAGGAACCCGTCGACGTTGGTGCACAGGCCGCTCGGTGATAGACGCGACCGATGCCGATCGCCGACATCCCCGGGGCGTGCGTCTACTACGAGATCCATGGCGACGGGCCGTGGCTCGTCTTCGCCCACGGCGCCGGCGGCAACCATCTTTCGTGGTGGCAGCAGGTGCCGTATTTCGCCCGCCGCTTTCGTTGCGTGGTGTACGACCAACCGGGGTGGGGAGGATCGACGTGCGAGAGCGGTCCGGACCCGACGCGGTTCGCGCGTGACCTCTGCGCCCTCCTCGATCACCTCGGCGCCGATCGCGTCGCGCTCGTCGGGCAGTCGATGGGTGGCTGGGCGGTGCTGGGGAGCGCGCTCGCCGCGCCCTCGCGCGTGACGCACGTCCTGCTCGCGAGCACGCTGGCCGGACTCGTCGACGACGCGACCGCGGCGCTGCTGCTGCGTGCGATCGACGTCGATGCGGAGCGTCCGTTCGACGGGCGCGCGGCGCTGGCCGCCGACTTTCCCGAGCGTGACCCGGCGCGCACGTTTCTCTTCGAGCACATCACGGCGATGAACCCGCCGCTCGGCGCGCCGTTCCTGCGCGCGCTCGTCGCGCTGCGGTTGTCATTGCCGGCGATGCCGCCGCCGTTCGCGACGGCGTTCGTCGCCGGCGACCGCGACCGCCTGTTTCCGTTGCCGCTCGTCCAACTCGCCCACGCCCGCATGCCGGAAGCGCAGTTGACGGTCGTACCCGGGGCCGGGCACTCGGTGTACTTCGAACATCCCGAGGCGTTCAACCGCGCGCTCGACGTGCTCCTCGCGCGCTGATTGCTCGAGTCTTGCCCCCATCAGAGCGGTCGCGATACGGTGCGAGCCGGGCGTACGTGCCCCAGACAGAGGAGATCCGTCATGAAGCTGTACGTGGGAAATTTGTCCTACAATCTCACCGATGCCGAGCTGCGGGAAGCATTCGCTGCGCACGGAGAGGTGACCTCCGCCGAAGTCGTGAAGGATCGGCAGAGCGGTCAATCCAAGGGCTTTGGCTTCGTGGAAATGCCGACGCAGGAAGAAGCGAACGCGGCGATCCAGGCGCTGAACGGTGCGGCGCTGAAGGGACGGACCCTCAACGTCAACGAGGCGCGGCCGCGCGCGGAAGGCGGCGGCGGGGGCGGCGGCCGTGATCGGCGTGGTCCCGGCGGCGGGGGCGGTCGCGGGGGCGCCGGGGGCGGCGGGCGCGGCGGGCGCTGGTAGCTCGTCCGTCGGGAAATCCAGCCAACACGCGGTAAAGGCACGAACGGAGTCGTCCGTGCCTGCTGCACAAGTTTGACTTGAGGGCGCTAGATATTGACGCCCGCCGGCCTGCACGCGACACGCATGCGTCGCTGTGACAGCAAAAAAGCCGAGCCCGGTTGGCGCGTGCCCTGGCATGCGGCTTGCGTAAGTACACGGCGATGCAGACTCGCAGGCGGGGATTCGTGCGTCTGCCGTGGTTTTCCGGCGGCCGGGGCGCGTACGACAACGACTCGGCGACGATGCCACCGATCGACGGCCGAACGTTCCGCCGCCGCGCGTGGTTCGTCGGCGTCGTGGTGCTGGTCGTGCTGCTCGTCGTGCGATTGGTCATGTGCGAGCTCGCGGCCGATCGGCGCGAGCAGCTCATCTCCGAGGAACTCGAGCGCGTCGCTGCGAGCGTCAACCATCCTCACCGCGACTATCTCGAGCCGCGCATGGGTCTCGCGCGACAGGTCATCACCTTGCTCTCCGCGGCGAATCCTCCCCCGCCGCAGACCGTCCGCGAGATGGCGACGGCGGGTGTGCGGGAGCTGCCCGGCGTACCGCTCCTCGTCTACCGCGGGCGCCGCGGCGTAGTGTGGCAGGTCGCAGAGGGCGAGCCGGCCTCCGGTGTCGATGCGATCGAGCGCCGACTCGACGAGTCGTTCCACGACAACCCGACGAACATTCCCGCAGTCGCCGCCGATCTCGACGCCTGGGGTCGGACTCTGATGCTGCGCTTTCCGATCGCGGAGCAGGGTCCGGACGCGGCCGTCTTCGAGGTCGTTCGCCTCGACCCGTTCTACGATCATCTCTTTCTTCCCGAGCTGCGTGCGAGCTACGTCCTGCAGATCTACGACGAGACCGGTCGCGTTTGGGGCGAGCCCGGGGAACCGCCGGCGGCGACGACCGTCGTCACACGTACCTTCCCGGTCGCGTGGCAGCGTTGGACGATCCGTGCCTGGCCGCGGCCGACGTGGCTCGCCGCCGAGCGTCGCGCCGAGTGGTGGGCGATCGCACGGTTCGGCCTACCGACCGCGCCGCTGATCGCGGCGGTGCTCGTCTGGCTGCTTTTGTGGTGGGGCGGCCTCACCGAGAAAATCGTGCTCGCGGAGCGTCGCATGCGACTCACGGTCGACAGGGCGATCGACGCCGTCGTCTCGATGGGCGCCGACGGGCGGATCATCCACTGGAACGCGCAGGCCGAGGCGACGTTCGGATGGTCGCGCGACGAGGCGATCGGACGATCGCTGGCGGAGACGATCGTACCTCCCGCGTCGCGCGCGGCGCACGCCCAAGGCGTCGCGCGCTTTCTCGCGACCGGCGAGGGGCGGCTGGTGAATACCCGCATCGAGATGCCGGCCTGGCACCGTGACGGCCACGAGTTCCCGGTCGAGCTCTCGATCTCCGCGATTCCCGTCCGCGACACGTATCTCTTCACCGCCTTCGTGCGCGACATCACCGATCGCAAGCTCGCCGAGGAGGAGCTGCGGTCGGCGAAGGAGACCGCCGAGGCGGGGAACCGCGCCAAGAGCGAGTTTCTCGCGACCATGAGTCACGAGATCCGGACGCCGATGAACGGCATCTTCGGCATGACCGAGCTCGCCCTGGACACCGACGACGACGCCGAGCGCCGCGATTTCCTCGTGCGCGCGCGCGCCTGCGCGGAGAGCCTGATGACCATCATCAACGACGTTCTCGACTTCTCGAAGATCGAAGCCGGGAAGCTCGATTTCGAGTGCATCGAGTTCGACGTGCGCGGCGTGCTCGACGGCGTCCTCGACACGTTGGCGATCGAGGCCAATCGCAAGCAGCTCGAGCTCGTCGGGTCGGTCGACGAGGCCCTGCCGCCGCGCCTGCGCGGTGACCCGGGACGGTTGCGACAGATTCTGATGAACCTCGCCGGGAACGCGCTCAAGTTCACCGAGCACGGCGAGATCGTCATCCGTCTCGAGTCGGGCGCGGAGGAGCCGGGTGCGGAGCGGCCCGCCGACGCCAGCGACGACGGGCGCGTCATGCTGCGCGGCGTCGTCCAAGATACGGGCATCGGCATCCCCGCCGACAAGCAGGCCGCGATCTTCGAGTCGTTCACCCAGGCCGACAGCTCCACGACCCGCCGCTACGGCGGCACCGGCCTCGGGCTCGCGATCTCGCAGCGGCTGGTGGCGATGATGGGCGGTACGATCGGCGTCGAGAGCGAGCCCGGTCGCGGCAGCACCTTCCACTTCACCGTGCCGTTGGCGCGCGGTGGTGCGGTGAGCGAGATCGACTCGCGTCGCGCCCTCACCGATCTGCGTGTGCTCGTCGTCGACGACAACGCGACCAATCGCATGGTGCTCTTGAAGCTGCTGCAAAACTGGGGGTGCCGCGCCGCGCTCGCGTCGGGAGGCGCCGAAGCCTGCGATCTCCTGACGCACGCCGCGCGCGGCGGCGAGCCGTTCGACCTCGTGCTGCTCGACATGAACATGCCCGATCTCGACGGCGTCGCGACGGCGCGGCGCATCCGCGCCGAGGCGACGACGCGTGACGTGCCGATCGTCGCGCTGACGTCGGTGAGTCGCGGCGGCGCGCGGCACGAGGACATCGGCCTCACGGCGGTGATTCCGAAGCCGATCAAGCACGCGCAGCTCGCGGAGGCGATGGCGGCAGCGATGGCGGCGGCGCGCGCGCGGGCGGCACCGTCCGACGCCGGCGACGGCACGTCGGGGCGGCCGGGCCGCATCCTCGTCGTCGACGACAACGAGGCGAATCGTATCGTCGCGGAGACGGTGTTGCGCCGCGCCGGATACGAGGTCCATATCGCCACCAACGGCCGCGAAGCCATCGCCACGGTCCGGCGCGTCGCGCCCGACCTCGTGCTCATGGACATTCAGATGCCGGAGATGGACGGCTTGGCGGCGACCGCCGCCATTCGCGCCGGAGAAGACCCGGCACATCGGCGGCCGATCTTCGCGCTCACCGCGGCGACGTCGGCAGAGGATCGCGTGCGCTGTCAGGAGGCGCAGATGGACGGCTACATCGTGAAGCCGCTCCGCCGCGAGGATCTGCTCGAGACGGTCGCACGCGCGCTCGCCGCGGCGCCGCCGCGCCCGCAGACGCGGGTCACGCCGACGTCCGCGGCGCCGGAGGAAAATCTGCTCGAAGACGACGTCATGATGGAGATCGCGGCGCGCTTTCTCGACGACGCGGTCAGCCGCTGCATGACGTTGCGGACGGCGCTGGCGGCCGGTGAGGCGAAGGCCGTCGAGCAGATCGGGCACTACCTCAAGGGCGGCGCGGCGCAGCTCGCGATCCCCGGGCTACGCGATCTGGCCGCCGCAGTCGAGTCGCTGGGACGCGGCGGACAGCTCGAGTCGGCCGCCGGTCTCGTGGCGGCGCTCGAGGACGAGATCGCGGTCGCACGGCGGGCGATCGACGAGCGCGAGCCCGTCGCAGTGCCGGCGTAGGCCGACTCGGGTGTCACGAGGCCGCCGCTCAGTGCGCGCGCTGCTCGGCGCGCAGCCGGTGTAGGATCGCCCACGTCGCCGGCGACTGGTTCAGGGTGTAGAAGTGGATGCCGGGGGCGCCGCGGGCGAGGAGCTCGCGACACTGATCGGTCGCGTAGGCGATGCCGATCTGCAGCGCCGCCGCGTCGTCGCCGCGGGCGGCGTCGAGGTCGCGTTGGAGTGCCGCAGGAATGTGCGCGCCCGAGAGCGAGGCGATGCGCTCGATCTGGGCCACGTTCGTGATCGGCATGATACCGGGCACGATCGGTACGGTGACGCCGGCGGCGCACGCGCGCGCGACGAACGCGAAGTAGCGCGTGTTCTCGTAGAAGAGCTGGGTGATGATGAAATCGACCCCCGCCGCGATCTTCTCCTGCAAGTGCGCCAGGTTGAGTTCGGCGGTGGGGCACTCGGGGTGCGTCTCCGGATAGGCGGCGCCCCCGAGACAGAACGGATAGTGCTGCTCGCGGATGAAGCGCACGAGTTCGCAGGCGTAGCGAAATCCGTCCGGCGGGCGGACGAACGTCGGCTGATCACGCGGCGGGTCGCCGCGCAGTGCGAGGACGTTCTCGATTCCGGCGTCGCGAATGAGGCCGAAGATGCGCGCCATTTCGTTGCGACCGGCGGTGGCGCACGTCATGTGCGTCATCGCCTCGATTCCGACCTCGTGCTTGATGCGTGCCGTGATCTCGATCGTCTTCTCCGGCGGCTTGACGCCGGTCTTGGTGACCGAGACGAACCCGGGTGCGAGCTCCTTCAGCCGATACACGGTCTCGAGCAGCTTGCGCTCGCCGTCGTCGGACTTCGGCGGGAAGAACTCGAACGAGAAGACAGGCCCGTCGACGGAGAAGAGATCGCGGATACGCATGGAATGCTCAGTTTACATCAGAAGGGGGGCGGCTGTGCCAGCAGCGGTTTTTCCAGGTTCCGGGTGATGATATTCTGGCGACGAGCATGAGCGATCGGGCGGCGCACGACGATGCCACCGGTGTCGTCACCCATACACGGACGGAGCGCCGGCTGCAGAAGCCGCACATGTACAAGGTCCTCCTGCACAATGACGACTACACGACCATGGAGTTCGTCGTGTACGTTCTCCAGGGAGTGTTTCACCGCTCCGAGACCGACGCCATGCAGATCATGCTGCACATCCACAAGCAGGGCATCGGGGTGGCCGGGGTCTACACCCGCGAGGTGGCCGAGAGCCGGGTGTCACAGGTCGAGGCGTTGGCGCGCACCCACGAGTATCCGTTGCGCTGCAGTATGGAGGAGGCGTGACGGGCGCCGCCGCGCGCCCAGTCGTCGCACGAGAGGAGTCGCATGCGAATCAGCCGTGAGCTGGAGATGACGTTGAACCTCGCCGTGACCGAGGCGCGGCGGCGGCGCCACGAGTTTCTGTGCATCGAGCACGTGCTCTATGCGCTGCTGCACGACGCCGACGTCGTCGAGATCATCCGCCAGTGCGGCGGCGACGTCCCGGATCTGAAGCAGAGCCTCGAGCGGTTCTTTGCGGAGAAGCTCGAGACCCTCCCTGACGACTCGACGGCGACACCGCAGCAGACGCTGGGATTCCAGCGCGTCATCCAGCGTGCCGCCGCGCACGTCCAATCGGCCGGCAAGGACGAGATCCTCGGTCGCAACGTGTTGGTGGCGATCTTTCGCGAGCCCGACTGCCACGCCGCCTACCTCCTCGAGCAGCAGAGCATCACGCGCTTGGACGTCGTGAGCTACATCTCTCACGGCATCTCCAAGATCGCCGAGGAGCCGGCGGGGGTCGCGGAGAGGGACGAGAGCGAGGCTGACGAGGACGAAGACGAGCCGCGCGCGCGGAAGGATCCGCTCACGACTTTCGCCGTCGACCTCGTGGCACGCGCCGCCGCGGGCAAGATCGATCCACTCATCGGCCGCGATGCCGAGCTCGCGCGCACGGCCCGCGTCCTCTGCCGCCGGCGGAAGAACAACCCCGTCTTCGTCGGCGAGGCGGGCGTCGGCAAGACCGCCCTCGCCGAGGGTCTGGCATTGCAGATCCACGAGGGCAGGGTGCCGGAGTCGTTGCGCGGCGCGCGCGTCTACGCCCTCGACATGGGCGCGCTGCTCGCGGGCACGCGCTTTCGCGGCGATTTCGAGCAGCGCCTGAAGGCCGTGCTGGCCGCGCTTCGCAAGCAGCCCGGGGCGATCCTCTTCATCGACGAGATCCACACCGTGGTCGGCGCGGGAGCGACCAGCGGCGGCTCCCTCGACGCCTCGAACATCTTGAAACCGGCGCTCGCGTCGGGCGAGCTGCGGTGCATCGGCGCGACCACCTACCACGACTACAAGAGTCACTTCGAACGCGATCGGGCGCTCGCCCGACGCTTCCAGAAGATCGAGGTTTCGGAGCCGAGTACGGAAGAGGCGCACGAGATCTTGAAGGGTCTGAAGACGCACTACGAGACCCACCACGGCGTGACCTATACCCGCGCCGCGCTCCGTGCCGCCGCCGAGCTCTCGGCCAAGCACATCAACGACCGTCACCTGCCCGACAAGGCGATCGACGTCATCGACGAGGCGGGCGCGGTCGTGCAGATGCAGCCGATCGCGACGCGCGACCGGGTCGTCCGCGTCAAGGACATCGAGCAGATCGTGGCCAGCATCGCCAAGATCCCGCCGCGCAGCGTCTCGGTCTCCGATCGCGAGCGCCTGGAGACGCTCGAGCGCGACCTGAAGCTCTCCGTCTTCGGTCAGGACGAAGCGATCACGACGCTCGCCTCCGCCATCAAGCTCGGGCGCGCCGGCCTCGGGCATCCCGAGAAACCCGTCGGCTCGTTCCTATTCGCCGGCCCGACGGGCGTCGGCAAGACCGAGGTCGCGAAGCAGCTCGCCTCGGTGCTCGGGATCGGCTTCCTGCGCTACGACATGAGCGAGTACATGGAGGCGCACACCGTTTCGCGCCTGATCGGCGCCCCGCCGGGCTACGTCGGCTTCGATCAGGGCGGGCTCCTCACCGACGCCATCCGCAAGACCCCGCACGCCGTGCTCCTCCTCGACGAGATCGAGAAGGCGCACCCGAACCTCTTCAACATCCTCCTGCAGGTGATGGATCACGCCACGCTCACCGACAACAACGGCCGCCAGGCCGACTTCCGCAACATCATCTTGATCATGACCACCAACGCCGGCGCGCAGGAGATGGCCGCCGCCGCGATCGGATTCGGCGGCCGCTCCAACGCCGAGAAGGGCGCGAAGGCGATCGAGCGCCTCTTCAGCCCCGAGTTCCGCAATCGCCTCGACGCCACCATCGCCTTCGGTACGCTGTCGCCGCCGGTGATCGAGCGCATCGTCGACAAGTTCATTCTCGAGCTCGACGCGCAGCTGAACGAGAAGCGGGTGTTCATCCAGTTGACGCCGGCGGCGCGCGCCTACCTCGCGGAAAAGGGCTACGACCCGACCTTCGGCGCGCGGCCGATGGCGCGGCTCATCCAGATCGAGATCAAGCGCGTCCTCGCCGACGAGATCCTCTTCGGTCGCTTGCGCGACGGCGGCCGCGTCGAGATCGACGCCGTCGACGGTGCGCTGGCGTTCGCATACACCGCCGCCGAGCCGAGCGCCGCGCGACCTGCCAGCGAGGATCCCGACGAGATCGAGCCCGCGGAGGCGGATCCCGGTAGTGGCGAGGATCCCGTCGAACGGTGATCGACGAACGCTGACACCGCACCGGAAACCAGGACGCGCGCGGCAGTCTCTCAGCTCACTTTGTACGCGCTCCGCTCACCCATCCACGTGATCTCGCGCGCGACCGCCGCACGTTCCTCCGCCAGGTAGGCACGAACGGCGCGCGCCAGGCGCGGATCGGCGAGGTAGTGCATGCTGGTCGTCGGGCGGGCGTCGAAGCCGCGCAGGTGCTTGAACTCGCCGCCGGCGCCGGGCTCGAAGCGCGTGATGCCGGCACGCAGGCAGAGCTCGATCGCGGCGTAGTAGCAGACGTTGAAGTGCAGGTAGCGGAGCTCCTCGAAGGCGCCCCAGTAGCGGCCGTAGAAGACGTCGTTCTTGGCGACGTTGAACGTACCGGCGACGACCGTCTCGCCGCGGCGTGCGACGACGAAGCACAGTCGCGCGCGCCAGCGTCGGTAGAGGAGCTCGAAGAGCCTGAGGTTCAAGTACTGCCGTCCCCAGTAGAGCTTGTCGACGGTGTGCATGTAGAGGCGGAACATCGGACGGACGAGCGCCTCCGGGATCTCGTCGCCGCGATGCGCGGTGACGACGATACCCTGCGACTCGAGCTCGCGCCGTTCGCGCTTGATCTGGGTGCGACGCTTGCTGCGGAACGCGTCGAGGTAGTCGGCGAAGGTCCGCCAGCCGGGATTGATCCACTGGAACTGGTAGCCCGTGCGCTCCTCGAAGCCGAGCGCGCCGAGCGCGGCCACCTCGTCGGGGAGACAGAAGTTGACGTGCACCGACGAGAACCCCTGGCGCGCGCAGATCTCCTGCAATTTGCCGGCGAGCGCGCGGATGACGGCGGCACGGTCGGTGTCGGGGTGGGCGAGGAAACGCACGCCGGTCGCGGGCGTGAACGGCGTGGCGACGAGGAGCTTCGGGTAGTAGGCGATGCCGCCGCGCGCCGCGGCCTCGGCCCAGCCGTGATCGAAGACGAACTCTCCCTGGCTGTGCGCCTTCACGTAGAGCGGGCAGGCGCCGACCAGCCGCCCGGCGTCGCGCAGCACGAGGTGTTGCGGCAGCCATCCGCTCTCCGCGGAGACACACCCCGCTTCTTCGAGCGACGCGAGCCAGCCCCATTCGAGGAACGGCGAGCCGTCGCCGACCAAGGCGTCCCAGTCGCCGGGAGCGACCGCTGCGAGTCCGCTCAGGACCTCGATCTGCATGCGTGCGACACCGCGTTCGCCGACGCGATCGCGCGTGGCGACGTACGGTGCTCCGGCCGACTGTAACGGAGGCCGCCGCCGCGACGCAATTGACATAGGATCATGACCGACTACTGTGAGCTACCGAACCCGCTACGGAGGGACGCACACGCAGGTCATGCACGTATGGCTCGAGCTGTGAGGTCGGGCGTCGTCCGCGCGCGCGGCCTCGAGTTCCCGACGCTCGAGGCGGGTGACGGTCCGCTCGTGCTCTGTCTGCACGGCTTTCCGGATCACCTCGAGTCGTTTTGCCATCAGCTGCCGGTGCTCGCCGCTGCGGGGTTCCGCGCCGTCGCGCCGTGCATGCGCGGGTACGCGCCGAGCGCCATTCCCCAAGGCGGCGGCTATCAGACGGCGGCGCTCGCCGAAGACACGATCGCGATCATCGAGGCGCTCGGCTACGACGACGCCGTCGTGTTCGGGCACGACTGG
>JBGOSW010000004.1:0-50774 GCA_041476145.1 Binatia bacterium | reverse complement strand
CGGCGATCTTCCGTTGGATCGCGCCGAACTCGACGAGCGGCGTCTGGAACTGCTTGCGGTCGCTGGCGTAGCGGACCGCGAATTCGAGGCACTCGCGCGCCGCGCCGAGCGCCGCGGCGCCGAGCTTCAAGCGGCCGATGTTGAGGATGTTGAAGGCGATCTTGTGCCCATGGCCGAGCTGGCCGAGGAGGTTCTCGGCGGGCACGAAGACGTCCTCGAGGATCAGCGGACAGGTGGACGAGCCCTTGATGCCGAGTTTGTGCTCCTCGGGGCCGACGCTCACGCCCGGCGTCGCGCGCTCGACGAGGAACGCGGTGAACTTCTCGCCCTCGACCTTGGCGAAGACGGTGAAGAGGTCGGCGAAGCCGGCGTTGGTGATGAACTGCTTCACGCCCGTCAGCCGATAGCCGTTGGCGGTGGGAGTCGCTTCCGTCTTGGCGCCGAGCGCGTCGCTGCCCGAGCCCGGCTCGGTGAGCGCGTAGGCGGCGATCATCTCGCCGCTCATGAGCCGCGGGAGGTAGCGCCGCTTCTGCTCAGCGGTGCCGTAGAAGAGGAGCGGCAAGGTGCCGATGCCGGTGTGCGCGCCCCAGGCGATCGAGAACGACGCGAGCTTGAACGCGCGCTCGCCGATGAGCGTCGAGGCGGCCTTGCTGACGCCGAGGCCCCCGTGCTGCTCGGGAATGTCGAACATGAGCAGGCCGAGCGTCCCCGCCTTCTCGAGGAGCGAGCGCATCAGGCCGGGAGTCTGCGCCTCGATGGCGTCGATCTGGGGAAGGACGTCGCGACGGACGAAGCCCTCGGCGACCTCGGCGATGGCGCAGTCCTCGCTGCTCAGGTCTTCATATGCGAAGACGTCGTGGACGGTCTTGCCGACGAGAAAGCTGCCACCCGCCGTGATGCCGTTCTCGATCATGCCGCAGTGAGTCAGCAACGGACGTGCCACACTCCCGCGTAGCGTAGACAACTCAAATCATTGGAATTGCTATTACATAGTTATCACGAACGAGAACGGCGGTCGTGCGTCCTTGCAATGGGTGCGACTCGCCGCCGCGGTTTTGAGAGAGATCTCGCCCGAGCGTCACCCGTTTCGCACGCCGGCGCGTATACCGGACATGTCGATCACGCGAACGCCGCCGCGCCCGCCCGGCCCCGCAGGCCGCCCCGTAGTCGGAAACGCCCTCGAGTTCCGCAAGGATCCGCTCGGATTCCTCACCGGCGTCACGCGCGACTACGGCGACGTCGTCGAGATCCGCCTCGGTCCTGAGCGCATGCTGGTGCTGAGCCGCTCCGAGGACATCGAAGACGTCTTGGTCGCGCGACCCGAATGCTTCCGCAAGTCGCGGATCATCCGCGTGATCGGGCGCCTCGTGCTCGGCGACGCGCTCGACGCCACCGACGGCGAGCAGTGGCGCCGGCAACGGCGCTGGGCGGTGCCCGCGTTCCGTCCGGCGCGACTCGAGGAGTACGGCGCGATCGCCGCCGACGAGGCGTCGCGCGCGGTCGCGACCTGGCGGGACGGCGAGGCGCGCGCGTTCCACCGCGACGCGCTCCGCCTCATGCTGGCGATCAACGCCCGCGTCTTCTGCGGCGTCGACCTCGCGGACGCTGCGCCCGCGGTCGCCGACGGCATGGTGCGCGCGCTCGACGGCTTCGCGCGCCGTCTCACGCTCGGCATCCCCGTGCCCGATTGGCTACCGGCGCCCTGCAACCTCGCCATGCGGCGGGGCATGGCGCCGATCCACCGCTTCGTGCGCGGTCTCATCGCGGCGCGACGCGCCGCCGGACACGACGGCGAGGATCTGCTCTCGATCCTGCTGGCGGCGCGCGACGACACCGGCCGGCCGTGTCTCAGCGACGCGCAGCTCGTCGACGAGGTCAGCATCATGTTCGCCCTCGGCGCGCACCAGGAGTCGTTGGCGCTCGCCTGGGGCGCCTGGCTGCTCGCGCGCCACCCCGAGGTCGAGCGCCGGCTGCACGCCGAAGTCGACGGCGTCCTCGACGGCCGCGCGCCGACGCCGGCCGACCCGCCGCGGCTTCCCTACACGGCGGCCGTGGTCGACGAGATCCTGCGGCTCTACCCGCCGTTCTTCCTCGTCGTCCGCGAATCGTTGATCGACGGCGAGCTCGGCGGCCATCGACTCGACAAGGGGACGTCGATCGGGCTCTGTACCTGGGTGACCCACCGCCAGCCGCGGTATTTCGTCGATCCCGATGCGTTTCGACCGGAGCGCTGGCTCGACGGCCTGGCGCGCCGCCTGCCGCGCTTCGCGTATTTTCCCTTCGGCGGCGGGCCGCGCGTGTGCATCGCCAACGCGTTGGTACGGACGCACCTCACGATCGTCCTGGCGACGATCGCGCAGCGCTGCGTGCTGCGGCCGCGTCTCGGTCACGTCGCCGTCCCCGACCCGGTGATCGGCCTCGGGATGCGCGGCGGATTACCGGTCACGGTCGAACGGCGTGCCGCCGACGCACGGAGCACGGCGGCGTGAGCGGGAGAGCGGTGAAGACGAAACCGCTCGGCGTGGCGGGCGCGGATCGGCGGGTGCAACGCGTGCTCGCGACTGCGCTCGAGCCGTCCGACGCCGCGCTCCTCGACGGCGTCGCGCGCGGCGGATCGGACGCCTTCACCGTCCTCGTCCGGCGCTACGAGCGGCGCTTCTACACGATCGCGCGCCGCATGCTGGGCCGCGACGCCGACGCCGAGGATGCGGTGCAGCTCGCGTTTCTCCACGTGCTGACCCGCGCCGACGGCTACGACGCCACCTGGAAGGGCTCGACCTGGCTCTACCGCGTGCTGACGAACGTCTGCATCGACGCCTGGCGGAAGCGGCGCCTCGAGGAGCCGGAGGAGTCGCCGGAGTCGGTCCACGCCCGCAGTGCGACGTTCGGCGACCGACGTGCCTCCGCGACGGTCGGTGTCGAGCGGCTCGACCTCCAGACCGCGCTCGCGAGGCTGCCGGCGGAAGCGCGCGTGATCTTGCTCTGTTGCTACGTGGGCGGCCTCTCGTATCGCGAGATCGCGCGCGTCCGCGGCATTTCGGTCAACACGGTGAAGACGCAACTCGGGCGCGCCAAGCGCTTCATGCGCCGTCACCTCGCAGAGGAGAAGTCATGACACCTGATCGGGACGACACCCACCTGCACACCCTGCTCGGCGACCTCGAGTCGCCGACGGGCCTCGCCGCGCGGATCGTGCAAGGCGCCCGCGCGCGGCGATCCGTCGACGAGACGCCGGCGTTCGACGTCGTCGCGTCGGAGCGCGGCGTCACGCGCGTGCGGATCGGGCGCGGTCTCACCAGCGCCCCGAGCGCGCATGCGCGCGCCCTCGCCGAAAGGGCGCGTACCCAACTCACGCAGTATCTCGCGGGCGAGCGCGCGGTTTTCACCGTGCCCGTCGATCTCGGCGCCGTTCCCGACTTCCAGCGCCGCGTCCTGCGCGCCGCGCTCGCGATCCCGTTCGGCGCCGTGCGGCCCTACGCGTGGGTCGCCGCGCGCATCGGGCACGCGCGCGCGGTCCGCGCGGTGGGGACGGCGCTCGGCGCCAACCCGCTGCCGCTCCTCGTGCCCTGCCACCGGGTCGTGCGCAGCGACGGTGCGCTCGGCGGCTACATCTTCGGGCTGCCGCTGAAGGAACGCCTGCTCGCGCTCGAGCACGAGACGCCGCTCTACGTCGGCTGCACCTCGACGCGCATCCTCTGCGTCCGCGGCTGTGCACACGAGCGCCGCATGCGGCCCGATCGGCGCGTCGTCTTCGCCTCGGTCGCGGATGCACGCAGCGTCGGCTATCGGCCGTGCGCTGTGTGTGACGTCACGACCGTCGCCGCCGCGCCCCATCGCCGCGAGCGAAAAAGCCGCTGAGTCCCGATCCCCGCCGCGCGCCGGGCCTTGCCGGCGCGCGCGAAAGCGCGCATACGGCCGCAGTGCGCAGCGCGATCGCCGTGGGTGGCTACGCTCTCCTTGCCGTCGTCGTCACCCATCCGCTCGTCTGGCACCTCGGCACGTCGCTTCCCGGCATGCCGTTCGGAGACCAGACGCAGTACCTCTGGTGCATCGACACGTTCTGGACGCAGCTGCTCGCCGGCGCGAGTCCGTTTCACACCGACCGCGTCCTCTATCCGGTCGGCGCCAACCTGATGCATACCGGGCTCGCACCGTTCGTGTCGCTCTTCGCGTGGCCGATCCGGACGCAACCGGTGCTCTACCTCGGTCTCGCCGTGCTCGTGAGCCTGGTGCTGGCGGCGCTCGGCATGCGAGCGCTCGTCGCGCGGCTGACCGGGAACGTGCTCGCCGGGACGATCGCCGGATGCTTCTACGCGTTCAGTCCGGTCGTGCTCTCGCTCACCGACTCGTCGCACTACTACAAGGTCGTCTCGGCGGCGCTCCTCCCCTGGGGGTTGGACGCACTGGTCGCCTTCCTGCGCGCACCGCGGGCACGCGCGATCGTCGCGCTCAGCATCGTCGTGTGGAGCCTCGTCTTCACCGACTACTACGAGACCGTTCTATTCCTCATACTCGTCGTCGTCGTCGGCGTTCCGTCGCTTCGGCCCTCGCATCTTCCCCTGATCGGTGCGGCGCTGACGGCCAACCTCGCCCTGGCACTCGCAGCGACGCGCTGGGTGTTTCCGCCGCTCGACACCAGCGATCTCATGAGCGGCGGCGCGACGTTCTGGACGCACTCGATCATCAACCTGGCCGACCTCTTCGTTCCGAGCAGTGCCAACCCGCTGCTCGGCGCGCTCGGACGGTTCGCCTTCGATCGCCCGAACGGTGACGTCGACAGCTACTATCTCGGCTGCGGCGTCCTCGTGCTGGCCGTTCTCGCCCTCGGACGGCAGCGCCCGCGCGAGACGGTGCCGCTCACGCTCGCGGGCGTGATCCTGACCGCGCTCGCCTGCGGCACCTTGGTGCGCGTCGGTACGACCGTGCTCCTCACGGAGGCGAAGACGCCGTGGTTCTGGCTCGTCCGGTTGCCGTACCTGGACATCCTCGACTTGCCGCGCTGCTTCGTCCTCGGTACCCAGCTCGTCCTCGCGACGCTCGCCGGGGCGGGGCTCGCGCGCCTGCTCGCCGTACCGGAACGCCGCCGTCTCGCGCTCATCGGCGCCGCCGCCATCTTCGTCGTCGAGTACGGACAGGTGGGAATGCGCCTCTACACGTTGACCGTTCCCGCCGTGTACCGCCGGCTCGCCGCGCTGCCCGAACGGACGCTCCTCGAGGTGCCCTCGGGCGTCACGGAGAGCAAGATGGTCTTCGGCTACGACCTCAGCCGGCCGAGCAACAACGAGCAGATGTACTTCCAGACGATTCACCGCAAGCGTCGGGTCGGAGGCTATCTGTCGCGCATTCCCCGTTCCACGTACCGCTGGTTCGACTCCGAACCCGTGATCGGCGACATCTTCATGCTCGCCAACCCGACCTGGGACAGGGCCTCGTGGATCTGGGAGTCGCGCCAGCGCGTGACGCGCTTGCCCGACTATCCGCCCGAGGTCGTCGACCGCTTCCTCGACGTGCTCGATCTCGGGTACGTGCTGGTGCAGCCGAGCTCGCGTCAGCCGTTCTTCGCCGAGAACATCGACCGGCTGCTCGCCGGCCACATCGTGTCGCGCGAGGTCGACACCGACGGGTTCGTGCTCTACGTCCTCGATCGGCGCGGCGAGTCGGCGCGCCGATCGGAGGTCAGGATCGACCGCGGGGCTCGGTGACGCGCAGCGAGACCACTTTGCCGCCGCTCGCCGGTGCGGCGAGCGGCGCCGCGTCGTTCGCGCCCGCGGCGCCGCGGGTCGTCGCGGGCACGACCGCGTCGCCCTCGACGGAGACGACCGGCCGCCTGTCGCGCAGCTCGACGGGACGCTGCCCGCGGCGTCGTGCGGCCCCGATTCCGATCTCGGCCCGGCTGCCGTGCGTGCGGGCGTGCTCCTCGAGACGCTTCCGTGCCGCGAAGACGCGCTTGGCGTCGCGGTAGCCGGCCTCCATCAGGTTGCGGTTCTTGCTCGGGTAGGCGTTGAAGACGTGCAGCGGGCCGAAGCCGCTGTATTGCTCGCCGGGCTCGATCACGGTGACGGGGACGCCGTTCAAGCGCCCGTTCTCCATACGCGCGTAGAGGTAGCCCATGTTGCCGATCGTCCGCCACATGACGTCGACGAAGCGTTGGATGAAGTCCGGGAACGAGGTGAAGCGGCCCTTGTACGGCAGCTGGCTCGCGATCGGCGCCAGGAGGTAGATCTCGGTCGCGCCGAGGCCGAGCGCGTGCTCGAGCGGGATGTTCCACGCGAAGCCGCCGTCGACGAACGAGTCGCCGCGGAACTGAATCGGCGGAAAGAGAAACGGGATGGCATAGCCGGCGCGGGAGATGGTGCGCAGCTCGCGCCAGTCGGCGCAGTCGCGCTTCGAGTACACCTCGCCGCGGCCGCGCGAGAGATTGAGCAGGACGAACTCGAGCTCGAGGCGGCTCTCGAAGATCTTCGGGAAGTCGATGTACTCCTCCACGGCGCCGCTCAGGCGATCCATCGAGAAGAGCGACCTGCCGAGGATCGGGTTGTGCCAGAGGTGGGGCGAGAAGATGCGCGGGATCGAGCGGAACTCGCTCCACGCCTGCTCGAGCTGCGGCACGCCGCCGGAGGCGTAGCAGCAGGCGTTGATCACGCCGATCGAGCTGCCGACGATGGTGTCGGGCTTGATGCCCTGTTCGTCGAGGAATTTGAGGGCGCCGACGTGGTGCGCGCCGAGCGCGGCGCCGCCCCCGAGGATGAAGACGCGCTTCTGTTTGCGCGCCATGGCTAGAAGAAGATGCTGCGACGCTGCCGCAGCCCGTGCTGGATCATGTCGTGGATTCGCCCCTTCACCTGCTCCACCTTCTTCACGATCACCTCGTCCTCGTCGTTGGGGTTGCCGCGGAACTCCATCGGCGCGCCGAAGTAGATGTGGTAGCGCGTCGGCAATGGAAAGAAATTCAGCACGATCGGGAACGCCGGCATGGAGAGGAGGTGCGCGAGCGGCATGAAGTTGCCGAGCGAGGGTGCCTGCTCCTCCGAGCCGACGACCGCGACCGGCACGATCGGCGTGTTCGTCTGCAACGCGAGGCGCATGAAGCCGTTGCCGAACTCCTGCAGCTTGTAGCGCTCCCGGAAGGGCTTGTTCATGCCGCGCACGCCCTCGGGAAACGCGATCACCGCCTCGCCGTGCTCGAGAATGTCGATGCAGTTCTTCGGGGTGCCGACGACGCCGCCGACGCGCGCCATGAAGACGTTGAAGAAGGGCAGGGTGGGCAGCCAGTACTCGCCCATGCCGCGCAGCGGTCGCGGCGGGTCGGCTTCGAGGACCGTCGCCGTCCCGATCATGCAGGCGTCGATCGCGATCTGCCCGGCGTGATTGGCGATCACCAGCATGCGGCCACGTGGGAGGTTCTCGAGGCCGTACGCCTTCACCCG
Organism: Binatia bacterium; assembly: GCA_041476145.1. Lineage (GTDB taxonomy): Bacteria > Desulfobacterota > Binatia > UTPRO1 > UTPRO1 > DP-19. Next base: position 43,347 of record JBGOSW010000004.1, on the reverse strand, counting down.
GAAGTAGTACTTGTAGAAGAGCGCGAAGACGAGCATCGTGCGCCGCGCGACGTCGACGTTCAGGCCCCAGGGATCGTAGCCGTAGCTGTTGAGCTCGAGCGGCGCCTTGGCGAGGCGGTCGCGGATCTCGTGGTTGAGCTCGCGCACGAAGCGCGGCGCCAGGCTCTCGAGGATGCCGCCGGCGAGACTCTGGAGGCCCTCGAGTGAGTCGGCGAGAACGTCGGGCGGGCGCTCGCTCGGGATGCTGCCGGGGCCGAGGCCGAAGGCACGGTCGAGAATCGGTACCGACTCGGGCTCGGCTCGTGACGTCTCCGACGCCGCGGGCGTCGACTCGAGCGCGGCGTCGGGTTCGCGTGCCGGCGAAACGGGAGGGGCGCCTGCGTGCGCCTTGCCGCCGCGTCGCTCGGAGCTCTTGCTGGTCTTCGCCACCTGAATCTCTCGCCGCGCGTCCGTCAGTGCCGGACGCTGCTGAACGTGTCCTCGAGGTTGAAGATCGGCCGGAAGCCGGTTGCCTCGTGGAAGCGCCGGCCGTCGATCGTACACGGGTACTTCACGAAATCGAGCGCGGCGCTCGGGAGATGGTAGAGCCCGACCTTGAAGAGCCGCTCGACCGTCCCGCGCGCCAGCGGCTCCGGCAACGGCACCGGCATGCCGCCGGTCTCGCGGATCGCGACCTTCAGCGGCACCGCGCCCGGGCCGACGACGTTGAACACGCCGCGGACGCCGGTCTCGAGGGTGCGCGCGATGGCGTCGGCGAGGTCTTCCTCGTGGATGAACTGCATCATCGGGTTGAAGCCCATGACCGTCGGCACGTAGCGCAGTTTCAAGTAGCGGCCGATCGCGCTGTGGACGTAGTAGCCGAGCGTGTTCACCGGGCGCAGCAGCGCGGTCGCGATCTCCGGGTACTTCCAGAGGAAGGTGGTGCAGAGCGTGTCGACCTCGGCGAGGTCGCGGATGTCGGGGTAGTGCCGGCTGACGTTCAGCGACGTTTCCTCGTCCATGTAGTACGGGTTTTCGGGAAGCGCGCCGTAGACGTACGAGCTCGAGACGACGACGAGCTTCTTCACGCCGTACTTGGCGCAGCACTCGAGCAGCCGTTTCGTCCCCGCGACGTTGATCTCGTGGCGGACCATCGGGTCGGAGCGGAAGTGGCGGACGAAGGCGAGGTGGACGACAGCCGTCGGACGCTCGCGGCGGAAGATATCCTCGAACTTCTTCTTCCGCAGATCCATGGCGTGGACGGCGATCTGGTGGGGGTGCCCCTCCCACGGGACGCGGTCGACGCCGCTCACGTCGAACTGGTCCGCGACCCGCTTCGCGACCAGGCGACCCTGGCCGCCCGCGATGCCGGTGATGAGCAGCCGCTCCACGCGCGTCTCATACTGGAGGCGTCCCGGAGGCGCAACGTCCTCTTCGCGCGCCGAGGGAGTGGTGGCGGGCGCGAGGAGGCGGCGCGGGGCGCGGCGGGGCGGCTCCGCGCGCACGGGCCTAGCGGGCGAACCTGGACGTGTGGATCTTCCGTACGTCGCACCGCAGATGGGCGACGAGCGCGTCCCGAATGCGCGCTTCGCCGCCCGCCGCGCCCCGCGCCGCCTCCCCGCGCCCGCAGCACCGTCCGCGCGCAAACATGCCGCAGCGTCTTCGCAGGCTCCGACGCGCGCGTAGCGCGCTCGCGTCCCCTCCGCCCTCGCCCGCCTGACGCCGGCCCCTTCGTCGTCGACCGTCAGGATTCCTCAAGTCGTCCGCCGGACATCCGATACAGCACAGAAGGTCGACGATGCGGCGCTCCGTTTTCATCGCGCCGGTCACCGCCGGGCGGTCCACGCACCAAAAAATAGTGCGGTCAAGGGATCGACGTCCGTGCGACCGCTCCCTCCCACGCCCGTCAGCTGACCGCTGAGCGTGATCAGGAAATCAGGCGGCAACCGAGAGAAGGGGTCTTCCGGCGGTTCGAATACCCGTAGGTATTCCACCACGCACTGTAGCCTTCCTGTCGGCGACACCAGGCAATTACCCGGCTCCACTACGCCAAGCAACGCTCCGCTCGCGTCGACATCATGAGCCGCGCGTAACACTTGGCCGCGCCCCGTCGCCGGCACGTCGACGTCGAGAATCGCGCTCGATGAACACTGACAGCCGCTCGGGCTCGGGTCGAACTCGAACGCGTAGCGACCACCGATTGTCGCGGGTGTTCCACTTTCGGGCCGTTCCATCGCGAAGGTCACGTCGAACTGCACGAAGGATTCAGGGTCGGGATTATGCAGCGAGCCGGAAACCCGCTGCACGACGTTTTCTATGCTCACAGTAGCCTCACCCGCGACCTGCACACCGATGTCGGCCTGAAAAAATCCGAACCCCGCCAAAGAGAACATCCCGCGATCAATGAGAGATCCACGAACGTCCAACTCGTCAAAAGCGTCGAACTCGAATCTCAGGGCGAGGTCTGCGCCATCAGAATGCTCAACGACGGCGACCGCCTCGCCCGAAAACTCCATCAGGTCGCTGGCTGAATGAAGGTCGTAGACGCCTGCAAATTGATCCATCGCTCCGACGACTGTCTGCGTTGGCCGCGGCGTCGGCGTCGCGGTCGCCGTGGGATGTGTCCCGCCGTCTTCATCACCACAGCCCTGAAGCGAAGGAGTGGAGCAGACGAGCGCTACGACGATCAGGGCGGACATTCTGAATCTCATAACCAACCCTCCGTCATCCGAATTAACGACGGCGCGAACGCTCAGCGCAATATTCTGATTCGAAATATCGTCTGTGTAGCGACCTGAACTCTGGGATTTGACGGCAATCGGACCGGCAAAAGGCAATTGAAACGCCGACTGCACCAAAATGATCCGATTCACAGTTGTCCCGCTTGTCCCGCAACAATCGTCGCGCCGGCGCCGCTCACGTCGAACTGGTCCGCGACCCGCTTCGCGACGCGACCCTGGCCGCCCCATGCCGGTAATGAGCAGCGGCGCCCCGCGCCGCCTCCCCGCACCCGCGCCGCCCGCCGTCGGCGCGCCCGTGGCATCGTTGCGCACACAGGACGTCTTGCTGTCTCCGATGCGCGCGCAGCGCGCGAGCGTCCCACGATGGCCGCGACCATGCGGCCGCGCATGAGGCGGGCGAGGGCGGAGGGGACGTGAGCGCGCGCATTCGGGACGCGCGCGTTCACCGTGTCGGCTGCGACGTACGGAAGCACCCACTCGTCCGGGTTCCCCCGCTCGGCCCGGGCGCGCGCACCCGTCCCCTCCGCCCTCGCTCGCCTGACGCCGACCTCTTCGTCGCCGACTTTGCAGGACTGCTCAAGTCGTTTTGCGAGGCATCCGATACTGCACCGAACGTCGACGATATGGCGCTCCGTGCTCATGCGAAGTCGCATGAGTGGCGCGGCGGAAACGAGGCTCTGTGGCGACGAGCGATGCGGCACGGCTGGCGCGTCTGCGGGCGCAGATCATCAACTCCAAGGATCTGCCGACGATTCCGGTGTTGCTGGCGCGCATCCTCGCCGTCGTCGACGGCGACCGTTCGTCGACGCGCGATCTCGTCGAGGTGTTGCAGCGCGACCAGGCGCTCACCGGCCGCGTCCTGCGCCTCGCGAACAGCGGGTTCTTCGGCTTCGCGCGCGAGGTCTCGACCTTGGGGCGCGCGGTGATGGTTCTCGGCTTCACCTGCGTCCGCAGCCTCGCGCTCGGCGTCAAGGTGTGGGAGACGCTCGTCGGGGGCCAGCGGGGCCTCGATCTCACCGACCTCTGGGAGCACTCGGCGCTCGTCGGTGCCGCGGCGCGCTTGATCGCGCAACGCGCTCGCGCCGCCGAGCCCGAGGCGGTCTTCACCGCGGGGCTCCTGCACGACGTCGGGCGCGCCGTTCTGGCGATGCGCTTTCCCGTCGAGTACGCGGCCGTCCTCGACGCGGCGGAGCACGACGGCGCCGGCGCGCCGCTCGAGGAGCACGAGCGCGCCACCTTCGGCATCGATCACGCGCAGGCGGGCGCGTGGCTCGGCGAGACCTGGGGATTGCCGCCGGCGATAGTCGAGGCGGCGGCGCGCCATCACCAGCCGATCGCAGCCGAGACGCCGCTGCATGGATGGGTGATCGTGAACCTCGCCAATCGCCTCGTCCACTGGACCGATCTCGACGGCGGCGTGGTCGATCCCGAAGCCGAGCGGCAGCTCGAGGCGGTCGGCGCCGCCGGACTCACGCTGCCGGTTTGGGTCGAGATCGCCGCCGTCCTCCAGGGACAGAAGAGCGAGCTCCGTCAGTTCTTCGGAGGCGCGGCGTGAGCGGGAGCATCTACCGCGAGGCGCTCGGCGACACCGCCGACGAGTACGACGTCCTCCTCACCCACCTGTCGGTGATTCGCGACGTCGTCCAGCTGGCGCACAGCGCGGGCTCCTTCGAGGATCTGTGCGCGACGCTCGCCGCGCGCGTCGTCGCCGGACTGGGCTACGAACGCGCCAGCGTGCTCGCCGTCTGCGACGACGGTGAGCCGAAGGTCCTGGGCAGCGCGAGCCAGGGACAACGCCTCGCGGGCGAAATCGCCGGCGCGTCGCCGATCCTGCGCGCGCTCGCGCAAGACGTGATGGAGGCGCACCGCCTGCTGCGCTGGAGCGACGACGGCGTCGGCGCGCGCCGGCCGGTGCCCGCCGGTCTCGAGGGCGGGCTCGTCGGCTGGCCGCTCGTCGTCGGCGGCGAATGCGTCGGCGCGGTGCTCTGCGAGGAGCTGGTGACGACTCCGTGGAACCTCGCGCGGCAGCGCGCGCTCGAGCTCGTCGGTGAGATCATCGATCAGGTCGTGACGCTCGCCGAGGTGCGCCTCTCGATGACCGCGATGCAGCGGCGGCTCGAGCACGAGCTCGGCACCAGCCGGAGCCTCTTGAGCAACCAGGCGGAGACCCTGCACGCGCAGGCCGAGCGCATCGACGGCCTCACGAGCTCGCTCGTCACCTCGAATCAGGCGAAGAACCACTTCCTCGGGCTCATGTCGCACGAGCTGCGGACGCCGCTGAGCGTGATCCTCGGCTTCGGCTCGATCCTCCACGACGGCCTCGCCGGGCCGGTCACCAAGGAGCAAGAGGAGCACCTCGACCGCGTCCTCAGCAACGGGCGTCATCTCAACCAGTTGATCGACGACATGCTCTTCTTCGTCGACGCCGAGACGACGCGGATCGCGCCGCAGTGGTCGCGCGTCGATCTGGCGGCGCTGGTAGGCGAGGTCGCGGAGTCGCTGCCGGAGATCGCGCGCGCCGACGCGCCGGCGCTCACGGTGTCGATCGCGCCCGAAGCGGCGGTCGTGTGCACGGATCAGGGGCTCTTGCGCCGCGTCCTCTTTCACCTGCTCGGTAACGCCTGCAAGTTCGCCGAGCGCGGCACGGTGCACGTCCAAGCGATGCGTGCCGCCGACGCGAGCGCCACCGAGATCCGCATCACCGACACCGGCATCGGCATTCCCGCCGAGCAGTTGCGTCGCATTTTCGACCTCTTTCAGCAGGGCGACGACACGCACGCCCGCAAGCGCGAGGGAATCGGGCTCGGGCTGAACCTCGTCCAGGCGTGTCTCGTCATCCTGCGCGGCCGCTGCCGTCTGGTGGCGATGCCCGCGGGCGGCACACGTGTCGAGCTCTGGATCCCCGAGCGCGGCGCGGCGCGCGCCAGCGGCGACGTCGGAGCGGGTGCGACCGCGTCGTTCGCAAACGCCGCCGAGCTCGCGCTGAGCGAAGCGGCGCTCGTTGGCGTCGCCTGCGACGGCGCCGAGGTCATCGCGCTCGCGCGCCGCGCCACCGACGGTGTTCAGGCGACGGAGGAGGTCGCGCCGGTGGCGCTCCGCGCCGCGCCGAAACGCCTGTAGCGACCCGTCGTCGCCTCCCGCCGCCGGTTCCGCGCTCTACCGGTGCGCGGCGGACGTTGCTACGCTCGACAACCGCCATGGAACCGCTCGCTCCGGCATGAGCGCGCCGCGCTGGCGCGGTCGCGGGCTTCGTCGTGTCGCGCCTGCGGCGGTGCTCGTCGGCGTCTGGATCGTCGCGGCCGTACTCGTCGACCCGCGTGCGGACGTTCCACTCATCGACGATTGGACGTACGCGATGAGCGTCGAGCGCCTCCTCGCGGGGAAAGGCTTCAGCGTCGCCAGCTGGAGCTCGACGTTTCCTCCGGCACAGATCTTCTGGGGGACGCTCTTCGCGGCGGTGGGCGGATTTTCGTACACCGCCTTGCGGCTCTCGACGCTCGTCCTCGCGGCGCTCGGCACGCTCGCCTTCGCCGCCTTGCTGCGCGCGCTCGGCTGCGTCCGCGAGCACGCGTTCGTCGGCGCGCTCACGCTCGCGGTGTACCCGGTCGCGTTCGTCCTGAGTTTCACCTTCATGACCGACGTGGCGATGCTGACGGCGATAATGGCGAGCTTGTGGGCGCTCACCGGCGGCCTGCGCGGCGTCCGCGGACGCGTCGAGGTCGGGCTCGTGCTCGCGGTGGTTGCCTTCCTCGTGCGTCCGGTCGCGGTCGCGATTCCCTTGGCGTTGCTCGCGACCGCGGCGCTCCAGCCCGCGACGCCGCGCCGCGCCCGCACGCTCGTCCTCGCGCTCGCGACCCTCGCCGCGATGGCGGCGGCGACACTGGTCGCGCGCCGCTACTGGCTGGGGGCGGGGGAGGGGGAAGGCGGGCTCGCCTATCGTCTGGAGCGCCTGCACTATCTCTTCCTGGTGTCACCGATCATCTACGGCGAGGCGTTCCTCAGCATGCTCGCCCACCTCGGGCTCGCCGTTTTGCCGGCGCTGCTGGCGACGGCGCCGCCCGCGCGCCGCTGGCCGTGGCGCACGGCGCTGGTCTTGATCGCCGCGTCGATCGCCGTGTCCGCCGTCGCGCCGCAGGCGGTCGCGGCGCTGAAGCCGCATGCGACGTGGAGCACGCAGGAGCTCGGCGCCGCGCGCCCGCTCCTCGTCGGCGATCTGCCGTACGACGGCATGCGGCGTGCGCTCGGCTTGGCGGCGACGCTCGTCGGACTGATCGCGGCGGCCTGCCTCCTCGCGCGCGTGGCGCGCGGCATCGGCGCCGGCGGCACGCTGCGATCGCCCGCGGGCACCTGCGTCGCCGCCTTCGGGGCCCTCTCGCTCGTGCTCTGCTTCGCCCTCTGGTTCTTCTACGACCGCTACTACCTGCCGCTCGTACCGGCGGCGATCGCGATCGTCCTCGGCGCGGCGCCGTCGCTGCCGTCCTCGACCGTCCGACTGCGTCGCACGCTCGCCGGCGCGCTGCTCGCGGCGCTCTTCCTGCTCGACGTCACGGGGACGCGCGACATGCTCGACTACGCGCGCGCGGTCGACGGCGCCCTCGTGCGTCTCGTCGCCTCGGGTGTGGCGTGGCGCGAGGTCGACGCCGGCTACGTCGAGAACGGCTGGAACCTCTACGCGCACCCCGAGCATCTCGCGTCCGGCGCGAACGTCGACCGCGACGTACCGCACGTGACCGGCGTCGCCGACCTGCCGTACGTGATCGCGAACGCGCCGCTGCAGGGCTACGTGCTCCGGGAGACGGTGCCGTTCGCGAGCCGCTGGGCGGTGACCGATCGGGTGTACGTCCTCGCACGGGTGCCTTGAGGCGCGACCGTGCGGCGGTTTCGGGAGCGGCGTCGGGGCGCGGGGGGAGCGGTGCGATCAGACCGCTTTGAGGTGTCGCTGCGGCCGCGCGGTGAGCGGCGGCGTCGACTGCGCGGGCGGAAGTGCACCGCCGTGACACTCGCCATAGCGTGTCAGGAGCTCGGCGTGGACGCGCTCGGCGTCCTCGGTCGGCGCATAGCGGAAGTACAGGCGCCCGGCGCGCGCGTGCAGCGCGGTTGGGATCTCGAGGTGCGTTCGCAAGGTCCTCACCAGGTTCTCCGCGGCGACGCCGATGAAGAGGGTGGTGCGGACGAGGGTCGCGATCTCGAAGACTCCGGGACTCTCGGGGAGCTGCGTGACGGTGACGGAGTCGAGCAGCTTCCAGGTCGAGAATGCAGACGTCATGATCTCACGGTTCCTGTGATCGATGCGATCGAAATGCTCAGCAACGCTTGTGCCATGGGACGCCGCCGAGATGTCTCGGCGACGCGCGGAGCGCGCGCTCGCGACCGCCACTTTCTTGCCAACAACGGCACGAAACTGCGCATGGAGGAAGACGACGATCTCAGCCACGTGCGACCAGCGTCAGGCGAACGCCGTGCGCGGCGCGCGGTTCGACGTGGAGCGCGCGGCGCCCGCCGTCGCTCCGCACTTCGAACGCGACCGCGGCGCGCTCGAGCGTGCGGGCGGCCTCGTCGAGGTCGGCGACCGTGAGGGTCAGGGCGGCCATGCCCTCCCCCCCCGTCCGCAGCGCCTCCGCGAGGGGGGTGCCTTCCTCCGGGTTCACGAACTCGATCCGGGCGTCGCCGATCGTCAGCGCCGCCCCCCCCGCCGGGGCCGCGGTAACCGCGCGCGGCAGCGCGAACAGCCGTTCGAACGTCGCCCCCGCCCGCGGCGCGTCGGGCGACACGACCGTCACGTGGTCGATGCAGAGCGTCCTCATCGGTGGGCGTCCTCCGGGAAGGGCTCGGCGTACTCGACGAGCACGCCGTGGGTGGACGCCGGATGGAGGAAGCAGATCATGCCCGCGAGCCCCGGACGCGGCCGCTCGTCGATCAGCCGGACGTTCTTGGCACGCGCCGCCGCGAGGGCGCCGGCGACATCACCGGTCGCATAGCAAAGGTGATGCAGGCCTTCGCCGCGCTTGGCGAGGAATTTCCCGATGCCGCTCGTCGGCTGCAGCGGCTCGAGGAGCTCGATCTCGCTCTCGCCGATCGTGAGGAGCGCGGCACGCACTCCCTGATCCTCGACGGTCGCGACCTTGTGAACCGGCAAGCCCAGGCAGTCGCGCCAGAAGCCGTACGCCTGTTCGAGGTTGCGGACGACGATGCCGACGTGGTGGATGCGGGTGAGGGCGGCGCGCGTCATGACGGCGTGCCCACGAGCCAGTCGTTCGGCGTCGGGGGCGTCGTCGAGTAGTCGTAGAAGCCCTTGCCGGTCTTGCGACCGAGGTAGCCGGCGAGGACGAGCCGGCGCAGCAGCGGCGGCGGCGTGAGGCGCGGCTCGCGGTACTCGTCGAAGAGGTTCGAGGCCATGTGGAAGACGATGTCGAGGCCGATGAAGTCGGCGAGCGCGAGCGGCCCCATCGGATGGTTGGCGCCGAGCTGCATCGCCGAGTCGAGGGCGCTGATGGAGCCGAGGCCTTCTTGCAAGGTTCGGATCGCGTCGACCATGTAGGGCGTGAGGAGCCGGTTCACGACGAAGCCGGTGAAGTCGCGGACGACGACGCCGGTCTTCTTGAGCTTGGCGACGAACGCCTCCGCGGCGCCGAGGACGACGGCGTCGGTGCGCAGCGTCGGCACGATCTCGACGAGCTTCATGATCGGCGCCGGATTGAAGAAATGCATGCCGATCACGCGCTGCGGGCGCTTGGTCGCCTCGGCGAGCGCCGTCACCGAGAGCGTCGAGGTGTTGGTGGCGAAGATACCGCCCTCGTTGACGACGTCCTCGAGGCGGGCGAAGAGCCGCTTCTTCTCCTCCATGTCCTCGATGATCGACTCGATCACCAGGTCGCAGTCGGTGAGGTCGTGGATCTTGTTGCTGCACTCCAGGCGGCCGAGCGTGTCCTTGAGCTCGGCGTCGGTACAGCGCTGCTTCTCGACCTCGCGTTGCAGCGTCTTGGCGATCTTCTGCTTGCCGGCCTCGACGGCGCCCTCGGTCATCTTGAAGAGGATGGTCTCGAAGCCGGCGCGCGCCGCGACTTGCGCCACGCCCGTACCCATCTGCCCGCTCCCGATCACGGCGACCCGACGAATCTCCATCACGTTCTCCTTGGCTCTCGGCAGACTTCGGTCTCGACCGCGGCGCGCGCGACCGCCTCCGCGACTCGGTAGGCGACCGTCTTGTCGAGCGGGTCGGGGAGGACCCGCTCCGGCGTCGGCTCGATGACGCAGTCGGCGAGCGCGAACGCGGCGCGAATCTTCATGGCGTCGTTGATGATGACCGCGCCGGCGTCGAGAGCGCCGCGGAAGACGCCGGGAAACGCCAGCACGTTGTTGATCTGGTTCGGGAAGTCGCTGCGACCGGAGCCGACGACGACGGCGCCGGCGGCACGCGCCTCGTCGGGCATGATCTCCGGCACCGGATTCGCCATCGCGAAGACGATCGGGTTCGGCGCCATCGACTTGATCATCGCCTGATCGACCAGCTTCGCTTGCGAGAGGCCGATGAAGACGTCGGCGCCCGCGATCGCCTCGCGTAGCCCGCCCGTCAGTCGCCGGACGTTGGTGATCTTGGCGAGCTCGGCCTTGTGCGAGTTCAGGTCGGTCCGTCCGCGATGGATGATGCCTTTCGAGTCGCAGAGGATGACGTCCTTCACCGGCAGACAGAGCTTCTTCGCGCCGCAGTCGACGAGCAGACGCGTGCAGGCGAGGGCGGCGGCGCCGCTGCCGTTGAAGACGATGGTCAGCTCGTCGAGGCGCTTGCCGGTCACCTCGAGGGCGTTCAGCAGCGCCGCCATGACGACGATCGCGGTGCCGTGCTGGTCGTCGTGGAAGACGGGGATGCCGAGGTCTTGGAGGCGCGCTTCGACGTCGAAGCAGCGCGGCGACGAGATGTCCTCGAGGTTGACGCCGCCGAACACGGGCGCGATCTGACGGACGACGCGCACGATCTCGTCAGCGTCCTGGGTCGCGACGCAGATCGGGAAGGCGTCGACGCCGGCGAAGGTTTTGAAGAGGATCGCCTTGCCTTCCATGACCGGCAGTGCCGCCTCGGGGCCGATGTTGCCGAGGCCGAGGACCGCCGAGCCGTCGGTCACGACCGCGACCATGTTGCGCTTGCAGGTGAGGTCGTAGACGCGCTTCGGGTCGCGCGCGATCGTCATGCAAACCGCGGCGACGCCGGGCGTGTAGGCGAGGCTCAGGTCGTGACGGTTCTCGACCGCGAACTTGCTCTCGACGGTGATCTTCCCGCGGAGCCGTTCGTGCAGGGCGACGGATTCCGCGTCGAGGTCATCCATCATCGCCGCTCGAGGGGGTGGTTCCCGGTCGCGGAGGCCGCGGTCGGTCGCTGCAAGGGCTCAGGTACGAACATGCGTCTCCTCTTCGGATGCCGCGCGCGACGGCCGGCAGCGTGGTCGGTGCCTGGAACGTACGATGGGGACGCAGCCGCGGGCAGAAAAGTCCCGCGATCCTAGCGATCGCAGGTGCGGGTCGTCAACAATGACGTCGATTTGGCGCGTTCCGCCGGCGAATGATAAGAGCACCGGATCACGCAGCCCTCGGCCGGGCGGTCGACGTCGCCGAGACGCACCGGAGGATCCACCCGATGAGCAGCCCTTCGAGCTCGCGCCCCACCGGCGACGCCGGCGTCGACGCCACCACTCGCCTCGTCGACGCGCTCGACGCGACCGTCCGCGAGGCGGTGACGAAGGCGGCCGCGAAAACCAACGGCGGACGTGACATCGACGCCCATCAGCCGCACGCCGAGCGCGTTGCCTACCTCGCGACCGAGGTCGAGGCCGCTAAGCGCCTGCGAACCTACGCCGACGAGCTCGCGAACACGGGCGGGCGCGATCCGCAGATCGACGACATGGCGCTCGCCTTCGCCGCCGAGGTGGCGTCGAAGGCGGCGTCGCAGCTCGACGCCCACCTCGACGACTTCGGGCTCAGCGGCGGCTTCCTCGAGCAGACGCTGGCATCGCCGGGCGTGCGCGCCGCCATCCGCGCCGGCCTCCGCGACGACCGCTTGACCGCGCTCGGCCGCCACCAGCTCGCGACGCGCGGCGTGAACAACGGCCGCATCGACGAGATCGCGGCGATGGCGCGCGATTCCGTCCGCCAGTTCGCCGCGAGCGAGGTCGCCCCGCTCGCCGAGCATCTGCACCGTCACGACGAGCTCATTCCCGAGGACCTGATCCGCAAGATGGCCGAGCTCGGCTACTTCGGCATGGCCGTCCCCGAGGAATTCGGCGGCGGCGGCATGGGCAACCTGGTCATGATCGTCACCACCGAGGAGCTCTCGGCGGCATCGCTCGCGGGCGCCGGCAGCCTCATCACCCGGCCCGAGATTCTCACTAAAGCGCTCGTGAAGGGCGGCACCCGGGCACAGAAGGAGAAGTGGCTGCCGCCGATCGCCGCCGGCGACGTCATGGTCGGCGTCTCCGTGACCGAGCCCGATACCGGCTCCGACGTCGCCTCGATCACCTGCCGCGCCGACGCCGCCGAGCGCGACGGCCGCCGCGGCTACGTCGTCAACGGCGCCAAGGCGTGGTGCACTTTCGCCGGCCGCGCCAACGTCCTCGCCCTCCTCGCCCGCACCGATCCCAATCCGAAGCTCGGCGCCAAGGGCCTCTCGCTCTTCATCGTCGAGAAGGACACCTTCCCCGGCCATGCCTTCGAGATGCGTCAGCCCGGCGGGGGCCTGCTCACCGGCAAAGCCGACCGGACGCCCGGGTACCGCGGCATGCACTCCTTCACGCTCATGTTCGACAACTTCTTCGTCCCCGCCGAGAACCTGGTCGGGGAGGACGGCGGGCTCGGCAAGGGTTTCTATCTGCAGATGGCGGGCTTCGCCGCCGGCCGCCTGCAGACGGGCGGCCGCGCCACCGGTCTCGCGCAAGCGGCGCTGCAGCGCAGCGCCGAGTACGCCAACGACCGCAAACAGTTCGGCAAAGCCATCGGCGAGTTCGGCCTCACGCAGCACAAGCTCGGCCGCATGGCGACGCACATCGCCGCCGCGCGCCAGCTGACGTATGCGGCGGCGCGCGCCATGGACGACGACGAGTCGATCGCGCTCCTCCCCGCGATGGCGAAGCTCTTCGCCTCCGACGTCGCCGTCTGGGTGACGCAGGAAGGCCAGCTCCTCCACGGCGGCTGGGGCTACGCCGAGGAGTTCCCGATCTCCCGCTACGTCGTCGACGCCACGGTGCTGCCGATCTTCGAGGGCGTGAAGCCGATCCTCGAGCTCAAGGTCATCGCACGGACGCTGTTCGCCTGATTCCAGGCACAAACCTTCAAGGAGGAACTCCATGCTCCGTCGTTTCTCGATCGCCCTCGTGTTGGTCGCCGCGTCGACGCTCGGTACCCTCGCCACTCCGCGGCGCGCCGCTGCCGCGAACGTCGGCGTGGAAATCTGCGACAACTGCTTCGACGACGACGGCATCAACGGGGCCGATCGCCAGGACGCGGTGATGTGCACGCCGCCCGCGAACGGCAGCAACACGGGCCTCGCCGATCAAAGCGACGCCAAGGGCGCGGTGAAGTGCCAGAAGGGCATCGAGAAGGCGAGTGCCAAGTTCGTCGTCAAGAAGCTCGGACGTCTCGACAAATGCGTCGATCTCGCCTTCGCCTGCATTCAGTTGAAGAACGGCGATCAGGCCTGCCTCGCCAAGGCGAAGGCCGCCTGCGACAAGCAGATCCTCGGCATCGCCGCCGACGAGCTGAAGCTCCAGGCCGCGCTCGAGAAGGCCTGCGACGACAGCCAGGGCGCGAACGTGTCGTTCAACGATGTCATCGCGCTGACGGGCCTCGGCTACAGCGCCGAAGATCCGCTCTGCACCGGGACGTTCACGACCTTCAGCGACATCGCCGACTGCATCGTCACGCGTCACGAATGTGGTGCCGAGCGCGTCCTCGTCGCGGCGGCGCCGCGCGCGGAGGAGATGCTCTCGGCGCTCGGACGCAACCCGGCGACCGAGTTCCCGTGCCTCGAGATCGCGAGCGCCGCCAACGGCACCGACGGCGGTGGGGCGGGCATCGCGGATCCCGTGCGGGCGAAGGCCGCGGTGAAGTGCCAGGCCGCGATCAAGAAGGTGGGGCTGAAGCTCGCGAAGATCAGCTTCAAGACCGGTCAGAAGTGTACCGACGCCGCGGCGACGTGCATCCAGGTGAAGCCGGGGCCGGCGTGTCAGGCGAAGGCGGCACCGAAATGCCAGGCGGCATTCGACAAGTTCGTTGGCGCCACCGGACCGCCCGCCAAGCTGCTCGTCGCGGCGACGAAAAAATGCGACACTCTGAACGTCGGCATCCTGGAGATCAACGCCGCCGCCGGGTTGGGGTTCACGGGGGCCGATACGCGCTGCGCGCAGTTCACGCCGCCTAACGCCGGTCCCGTCGGAAATCGCATCGAGTGCATCGGCGAGCAGCATTTCTGCGAAGGGGCGCAGATGCTCGAGCGCCAGGCGCCGCGTCTCCGCGAGTACGCGGCGTTCCTCGGAGTTCAGATCCCCGAGAGTTTCTGACCACGACCGGGTGGGCGCCCGCCGCCGCGTTCGCGGGCCGCGGGTGTCAGGCGGCGAGAAAGCGTCCGGGCTCGACCTCGCGCACGCGGCCGCCAGCGCGCAGCCGCTCGAGGTGTTGGCGCATGCTGCGGCGCTCGACGTCGTCGGCGAACGGCACGGCGTCGCCGGGCCGGTAGACGAACCGGTGCGCGACGATCTCGTCGAGCGTCCGCGGCGCGGCGAGATACGCGAGGAGCCGCGTCTCGCGCGTCGCGATCACGGCCGTGAAGCGGTCGAGGCGTTGGACGAACGCCGCACGGCCGTCGACGACCCCGATGTGATGAAAGGTCGCGTACCAGCGCGCCTCGATGTCGCGCACGCGCGCGAGCGTGTGCTCGAAGTCGGCGAGTGAGGACCAGGCGTCGCCGTAGTAGGGCCCGAAACTCGAGAGGTCGATGTCCCCGAGGTAGAGGACGTCGTCGGGCTCGACGTGGAAGAGCGAGTGGCCGCGCGTGTGTCCGGGGGCGTGGATGACGCGCACCCGGCAGCGGCCGAGGTCGAAGACGTCGCCGTCGCGGAACGCCGTCGCGTCGGGGCGCGGCGTGAAGTGAAACTCCTCGACGACGACGCGGCGAAATGCGGCCTCGATCGCCGGCGACATGCCGTAGATCGCCATCATCGCGTCGACGGAGGCGAGACCTGGAAGGTCGGCCTCGTGCAGGTGCCACGGCACGTCGGGAAAGCAGTGGTTCCCGGCGAGATGATCTTCGTGGCAGTGGCTGTTGAGGACGCGGTCGACGCGCGGACGGTCGATGCGCGTGACGAGGGACAGCGAGGGGTCGACGACGATCGTCTCCTCGCTGCCGGTGACGAGCAGCGAGTTGCCGTGCGGATACTTGCCGTCGCGTTCTCCGCCGAGAACGGTGACTCGTCCGAGCGCGCGATCCATACGCTGCGCGCGAACGTAGCCGCCGCCAACTCGATGGTAAAGAGGAGCGAGCGTGTGTGAAAGGCTCTCGCGATGTGCCATTCTCGACGGCACCGATGGACGGGATTCACGATCTCGGCGGGATGAGCGGGTTCGGCGCGGTGAACGTGGAGCGCGGCGAGCCGGTCTTCCACGAGACCTGGGAGGCGCGCGTGTTCGGCCTCGGTGCGCTGAGCGTCGCGGTCTTGACGGCGTACAACGTCGACGAGTACCGCCATTCCGTCGAGCGCATGGACCCGGTGCACTATCTCGCGGCATCGTACTACGAGCGGATGCTCACCGGCATCGCGACGTTGCTGATCGAGAAAGGGGTCGTGACGCATGAAGAGCTCGAGACCCGCGCGGGGGGACGGTTTCCGATCTCGCGACCGGTGGCGCCGTTGCGGCCGATCGACGTCTCGGCGCGCGAGTCTGCTCGCTTCGCGGTCGGCGACACCGTAGTCGTTCGCGACATCCATCCGCCGGGTCACACCCGGGACCCGCGGTACGTGCGTGGCAAGCGTGGTGTGGTGGTGCACGTCGCGCCGCGCTTCTCGTTCCCCGACGCCGCCGCGCATGGTTCGCCGCTCCGTCTGGAGCACACCTATCACGTGCAGTTTCAGGCGGCGGAGTTGTGGGCCGAGGCCGCCGGGAGCAACGAGGCGGTGATCGTCGACCTGTGGGACAGCTACCTGGAGGTGGTGTCATGAGTGATCCGCGGCAGCGCGTCTCGCCGGCGCCCGTCGCCGAGCGCGCACGCGCTCTCGAAGAAGCCTTGGTCGCGAAACAACTCGTACCCGAGGGCTTCATCGACCTCGTCATCGCCAACGCCGAGCAGAGGTGGAGTCCGCGAAACGGCGCACGCGTGGTCGCTCGGGCGTGGGTGGATGCGAGCTATCGCGAGCGACTGCTGGCGGACGGCACGGCGGCCTGCGCGGAGCTCGGCTTCCATGGACCACAGGGCGAGTACATCGTCGTCCTGGAGAATACGTCGACGCTGCACAACGTCATCGTCTGCACGCAGTGCTCATGCACCGCGTGGCCGGTGCTGGGTCTGCCGCCCGATTGGTACAAGAGTCCCGAGTATCGCGCCCGGGTCGTGCGGGAACCGCGGGCGCTGTTGCGCGAGATGGGTCTCGATCTGCCGGAGAGCGTGACCATCCGCGTGTGGGACACGACTGCCGAGACGCGCTACATGGTCCTGCCGCTCCGACCGGCGGGAACCGAGGGTTGGAGCGAAGAACAGCTGGCCGGTATCGTCACGCGCGAGGCGATGATCGGCGTTGCGAAGATCGACGTCGGTTGACCTGGTCTGGGGTGTCTACAGAGGCTTCAGGGGGAACTGTCATGACGGTTGCGGGCCCGCTCTCCGGCATCACGATCATCGATCTCACCCGCGTCCTCGCGGGGCCGTTCTGCACGCTGATTCTGAGCGATCTCGGCGCTCGGGTGATCAAGGTCGAGGATCCAAAGGGGGGGGATCTCGCCCGCACGCTCGGCCCCTGGTTCAACGGCAAGTCCGGGTATCTGCTGTCGGTCAATCGTGGCAAGGAAAGTATCGCGCTCGACTTGAAGAGCGAGCACGACCTCGCCGTCTTCCACCGGTTGCTCGCCGGCGCGGACGTTCTCGTCGAGAACTACCGTCCGGGGGTGATGGAGAGGATCGGTCTCGGCTGGGAGAGTCTGCACGCGCGCTACCCGACCTTGATCTACGCCGCGACCTCGGGCTTCGGCCACTCCGGGCCGTATTCGAGCTATGCCGCCTACGATTTGGTCGCCCAGGCGATGGGCGGTGTCATGAGCATCACGGGTCATCCGGGAAGCCCCCCGACCCGCGTCGGCACCTCGATCGGCGACATCGCCGCCGGGCTGTTCACGGCGGTCGGCATCAACGCGGCGTTGGTCCACCGTGCGAAGACCGGCGAAGGCATGAAGATCGACGTCGCCATGCTCGACTGTCAGGTGGCGATCACGGAGAACGCGATCGCGCGGCACTTCGCGGGCGACTCGCCGGGGCCGATCGGCGCACGGCATCCCGTGGTGGCGCCGTTCGACGCCTTCCCGACGAAGGACCGGTACATCATCATCGCGATCGGTGACGACGCGGCCTACCGGAAGTTCTGCGCGACGATCGGGCGCGAGGATCTCGCGACCAACCCCCTGTTCCTGACCAACACCCTTCGCCTCGAGAACCAGCAACGGTTGAAGGACGAGCTCAGTGCCGTCCTCGTGGCACGACCGGGCGCGGAATGGCTCACGATCCTTCGTGGGGCGGGCTTCCCCTGCGGCCCCATCAACACCATCGAGGACGTCGTGAACGATCCCCAGGTGGCCGCCCGCAACATGATCGTCGAGGTCGAGGATCCGAGAGCCGGGACGGTCAAGGTCTTCGGATGCCCGATCAAGATGTCCGCCTTCGACGATCCTCACCGCCGCGCGACCGCGCCCGAGCTCGACGGCGATCGGGAGCGAATCCTGAAGGAGCTCGCGACGGTCATCGCAGACGGAGCGGCAGGGTGAGGTACTCGCGGTAGATCCGGTCGCGGTGCTCGAGGAGCAACGGGTCGACGAGCGCGAGCAGGGTCGGATCGGTGAGCGTGTAGAGCTCCCGGCTCTGCTCGTACATCGGGCACACCTCCGGCGGCAGCGGTCGGATCAACGTCGCGAAGGTCGCCCAGTAGAGGTCGAGCGCGGTCAGCCGATCGCCGAGGAAGAAGGGGCGGCCGGCGTCGTACTGGCGGCGAAGCGGCGCGGCGAAGAGCCGCAGCAGCTCGCGTACGCGCGCCTCGATCTCGACGGGCGACTGGAGGCCGTACCCGTAGCGGCCGGCGATGTACTCGCCGATCGGGCGCAACGGCGAGCCGTTGGTGATCACGGCGTGGGCGAATTGCAGGCGGCGGCACCAACCGAAGCCGAGCTCGCCGCAGAGCTCGTGCAGGTAGCCGAACATGCGGGCGCGCTCGTCGGGGTCGCGCGGGATGAGCGCGGGCTCGGGGACGAGGCGCTCGGCGAGCTGCAGGATGGCGCTCCACGTCGTTCGTGGCGGCTCGTCATCGTAGATCGCGGCCGGCGCGCTCGTCTGACCGGTCCATTCCTGGATCTCGGTGTTCGGCGCCATCACCCGTTGCGGCACGGGAATCCATGGGATCTTCTTCACGTCGAAGACCGCTTTCGCGCCTTCCGACCAGGGATTGGGAATTCCCTTGGTCACGATCAGTCGGAGCCCGGGGAGCGTTCGTGCCTCGTTCACCTCGACCCACGGCATCGCCATCGCGCACGTCCTCCTGGCGCGGAACCCTAGCCGACGCGCGCGGGCGATACCACGCGTGAAAATGCACATCGCGTATGCAAATGTGCGGCTGAAGGAGGCGTGATGCCCGAAGAGTCGGAGATCGAGACCGCGGAGCTGCGCGAGCGGATCCACGAGGAGGTGGAGCGCGAAGGCGGCGCGTTCTTGCGACGGATCGCGCTCACGACGGCGTTCCTCGCCGCGCTGGCGGCGCTGGCCTCCCTGGAGGCGGGCGACACCGTGAACGAGGCGCTGGTGTTGAAGACCGAGGCGACGCGGCTGCAGGCGCAGGCGTCGGACATCTGGGCGCACTACCAGGCGCGATCGATCAAGAGCGGCGTCGCGCGTGCGGCGGCGGCGTCGTGGGAGGCGGCGGGTCACGAGGTGCCGAGCGCGGTCGCGGACGAGGTGCGCGAGCACGCCGAGGGCGAGGCCGACCTCGAGCGCGAAGCCCGCGCGCGTGAACACGCGCGCGACGAGCACTCGCACGAGGCGGACGCGCTGCTCGCGCGCCATCATCGGTTCGCGCAGGCAGTGGCGCTCTTCCAGGTTGCGATCGCCCTCGGTGCGGTCGCCGCCCTGACGCGCGTTCGCGTCGTCTGGGTCGGCTCGATCTTGCTCGGCGGGGCGGGGCTCGCGCTCTTCGCGCTGCCGTTTCTGCGTCCCTAGTCGATCCGAATCGGTTGACCTCCGCCGCGGCGTGCGCGACAGGAACGGTATGACGACGACCCTGGCAAGCAAGATCGCTCTCGTGACCGGCGGTGCGCGCGGCATCGGCCGCGGCATCGCGCTCGCGCTCGCCGACGCCGGCGCCGACGTCGCGGTCGCCGACGTCGACACGCTCGCCGTCGGCGCGCAGCACTACGGCGACGCGCGCGTCAGCGGCTTCGAGTACGCGCAGCGCACCGCCGCCGAGATCGGCGAGCGCGGCCGGCGCGCGCTCGCGATCGCGGCCGACGTCACCTCGAAGGCCGACTGCGAGTCGATGGTCGCGGCGACCGTGCACGAGCTCGGCGGCCTCGACGTCCTCGTCTGCAACGCCGGCGTCGTCAGCATCGCGCCCGTCGCAGCGATGGACGAGGCAACCTGGGATCTCACCTTCGCCGTCAACGTGAAAGGCGTCTTCCTCTCGTGCCAGGCCGCGATCCCGACGCTCGTCGCGCGCGGCGGCTGCATCATCAACATCGCTTCGGTCGCGGGGAAGAACGGCGCCCCCGGCCTGGCGCACTACTGCGCGTCGAAGTTCGCGGTCGTCGGTTTCACGAGCTCGCTCGCCAAGGAACTCGCCGCCGCCAACGTGCGCGTGAACGCCATCTGCCCCGGCATTCTCCGCACGCAAATGTGGGAGTATCTCGCCGAGACGCTGAAGGCGCCGGGCGAGACGCGCGACCAGTCGTGGCAGCGCTACGTGCAGCAGCTCATCCCGCTCGGCCGCCCGCAAACACCCGCGGACATCGGCCAGGCCGCCGTCTATCTCGCGACGGCGCCGAACGTGACCGGCCAGGCGCTCAACGTCGACGGCGGCATCGAGCTGCACTGAGATGCCGGCACTCCTCGAGGTGGCGCGCTACCGCGTCCTCTTCGCCGACTGTGACCCGATGCGGATCATGTACTACGGATCGTATTTCCGTCTCCTCGAGATCGGCCGCGCGGAGCTCTTCCGCCGCCTCGGCCATCCCTTCCGTGACTACGTCGCGCGCGGGCGCTATCTCGGGGTGATCGAGACCACCTGCCGCTACCGACGACCGGCGCGCTACGACGACGAGCTGGTGATCCGCTCGGCGATCGCGCACTTCGGGCGCGCGCGCGTCGAGATCGCCTACGAGGTCGTCGACGCCGGCGGTGCGCTCGTCGCCGAGGCGACGACGATGCATGCGATCGTCGACGATGACGGACGGCCGCAACGCATCACCGCGGAGTTCAAAACGGCCTTACTAGCGGCGCAGGACGCCGCGCTCGAGGAGGAGCGACCATGACCGTGAAAGCGCTGCGGCAATGAGCACCATGGAAGACGGCGCCGTTCTGGTGACCGGCGGCAACTCGGGCATCGGCTTCGAATGTGCGCGCGCGCTCGCACGCCGCGGGTGGCACGTCGTGATCGCGAGCCGTGACCGCGCCGCGTCGGCGGCGGCCGTCGAACGCATCCGCCGCGACAGCGGCAACGGCGCCGTCTCCGAGCGCGCGCTCGACCTCGGCTCCCTTGCCGGCGTGCGCGCTTTCGTGCGCGAGCTCGAGGGCGACGACCTGCCGCTGCGCGCCCTCGTCTGCAACGCCGGCCTGCAAGTGACCCAGGGGCTGCAGAGCTCGGCCGAGGGCTTCGAGCTCACGTTCGCCGTGAATCACCTCGGCCACTTCCTCCTCACCAACCTGCTGCTGACTCGACTCCTGGCGCACGCGCCCGCGCGCATCGTGATGGTCGCCTCGGGCGTCCACGATCCGAAGAACACGACCGGCATGCCGAAGCCGACGATCGCCGACATGGACACGCTTGCCGCCACCGGCGGCGCGCGCCGGGGCGACTACGACGGTCGCCTCGCGTACGTGAACAGCAAGCTCTGCAACGTGTGGTTCACCTACGAGCTCGCCCGCCGGCTCGCCGCCGCGCATCTCTCGGTCACCGTGAACGCCTTCGATCCGGGCCTGGTGCCCGGGTCCGGCCTGGCGCGCGACTATCCCGCGACGTTGCGGTGGGTGTGGAATCGCGTCCTGCCCGGCGTGGCGCGCATCCTCTCGCCGGTCCTCGCGGGCATCAACCCCGCCGACAAAGCCGGCGGTGCGCTGGCGCGTCTCGTCGTCGACCCCGCGCTCGCGGGCGTCACCGGCAAGTACTTCTCCTCCACCACGCGCTGGCGCGAGGCGCCGTCCTCGGAGGCGTCGTACGACGTCGCGCGTGCCCGTGATCTCTGGGAGGCGAGCCTGCGGATGACGGGGCTCACGCGCGACGAGTCGCCGCTCGCCGCCTAGCGAGTCCGCTCGACGGCGGCCGCGGCCGAACCCACTGTCGAGAGCTCGGTGGAATAGCGCTCCACCAGCGGCGCCAGCGTCCGCAGCAGGAAGGCGAGATTTTGTCGCGCCCATTTCTCGTCGAAGAACGGGACGGTGAGCGCGAGCGACACCAGGCCGTGCAACGTCGCCCAGAAGACCTCGATCGTGTGCCCCACCGTCGTCTCGTCGAAGTGCGAGAGCGGCGGGGTTTCCAGCGCGGTGTCGATGATCTGCTGGAGGATGCCGAAGCGAGTCCGCACCAAGTCCTCGCTGGACTCGAAGACGCGACCCGGTCGGTGGATGAACATCAGCTCGTAGAGCGTCGGGTTCTCGAATGCGAAGTCGAAATAGGCGTTGGTGAGCGCGTGCAGTCGTTCCATGGTGTCGCCGTCGCCGACTTGCAGATAGCTGCGTGCGAGGTCGTATCCCAGGCCGACGACCGCGAGCAGGAGGTCGTGCTTGTGCTCGTAGTAGGCGTAGAGCGTGGTCGCCGAGTAGCGCAGGCGCCGGGCGAGTTTCCGCATCGAGAAGCCCACGTAGCCCTCCTCGACGAAGAGCGCCATCGCCTCGCGCAGGATGCGACTGCGCAGCTCCTCCTTGGCGGCGAGCGTCCGCGCGCGCCCACGCGGCGCCGTGGCGACGCGCCGCGACGCCGTGGTGGTCCGACGGCGCGCTCCGGGGGCCTTCCGCATGGCAGCGCGTTCTAGTGGATCACGGCGATGCCGGCAACGTCGCCGTGCGATCCGCCGCGCCGGTCGTTACGGCTCGACGACGCGGAAGACGGCGAGGGTGTTCGAGCTCGCGCCGGTGACGTACACGTTGCGCCCGTCGGGGCTCACCGCCACGCCGCGCGCGAAGGCGAGACACTGACACGTCGGACCGCCCGTCTGCTTCTCGAGGAAGGTGAGGGCGCCCGTGCGCGGGTCGCGATCGAAGGCGGCGACCGCGTTGTCGTGCGTGCTCGCGACGTAGAGCTTCGTGCCGTCGGGGCTGAGCGTCACCCAGAGCGCGCCGTAGAGACCGTCGACGCCGTCGATCCCCTCCGACACCACGCCCGTGAAGGTGACCGCACCCGTGCGCTTGTCGCGACGGAAGACGGCGACGGCGTCGTCGGCCTGTCCCGCCGAGTAGACGTACGCGCCGTCGGGACTCACCGTGACCGAGTGGATGCCGCTCAGGCCGATGTCGCGCCCGCCTTCCTTTTCGACGTCGGCGAGGTGGAGTCGACCGGTCGTCGCGTCGCGCCCGAAGACCGTCACCGCGCTCTCGTCGCCGCTCGCGACGTAGATCTGCTTGCCGTCGGGGCTGATCGCCAAGGCGAGCGGCCCGGCGATGCCGTCGACTCCGCCCACGCCCTCTCGTTGCACCTCGACGAAGGTGAGCCACCCCGTCATCGCGTTGCGGCGGAAGACCGCGATCGCGTCGTCGGCTTGACCGGCGGCGTACACGTACGAGCCGTCGGGGCTGACCACGACGCTCCGTGCGAAGCGCAGACCGTCGACGCCCGCGACGCCTTCTTTCTGCGCCTCGACGAAGCTGAGTGCGCCGGTCGAGGCGTCGCGACTGAAGACCGTGAGGGCGTTGTCGTTGGAGCCCGTTACGTAGAGGTGCGCGCCGTCGGGGCTGAGTGCCAGCGACGAGGCGAAGGCCAGGCCGTCGACGCCGTCGACCCCGTCCTTCTCCACCTGCAGGAGCGTCAACGCCCCGGTCGTGGACTCGCGCTGGAAGGCCACGACGGCGTCGTCGTTGCCGCCCGCCGCGTATACGTTCCGACCGTCGGCGCTGACGACGACCGCGAGCACGCCGGCCAGACCCGTGACCCCTCCGACGCCTTCCTGCTGCCCCTCGACGAACTCGAGGAAGGCGGCACGCGCGGGCAGCGCCGCGGCGATCGCCAGCGCCGCGGTGAGCACGGTGAGTCGCGTCAGGGAAGCGAGCGAGAACGAATCAGGCCGGGTGAGCATCGAAGGACTACCTCCTGCATCTCGACTACCAGGAGAGCCGCCGCCAGGCGATCCCCCTCCCACAGCGAACTCGCACCTATGGTTCTTGATGGTGGCGCCGCCCCGATGGTACCCTTCGACGGTAACGTAACAGTGTTCGGCTAGTCGTCGCGGGAGCCCGGACATGCGAGAGTGGAGGTGGGTGTCGTGAGCGTCGTCCGGGTGAACGGCATCCGCCTGTATTACGAGCGGCGAGGAACCGGCGCCCCGGTCCTCGTCATTCCCGGGATCGCCACGATCGTTTCCGACTACCGTTCGCTCGTCGACGGCCTCGCCGCCGCCTTCGACGTCGTCGTCTACGACAACCGTGGCAGCGGCGCGTCCGACAAGCCCGACGAGCCCTATTCGATGCCGCTCCTCGCGAGCGACGCCGCGGGTCTTCTCCGCGCCCTCGGGATCGAGCGCGCGCACGTCATCGGCTTCGCGATGGGCGGCTTGATCGCGCAGCACCTCGCGCTCGAGTTCCCGCACCTCGTGTCCCGCCTGGTTCTCGCCTGCACGCATGCCGGGACGAAGTCGTTCACGCGACCCTCCCGCGAGGTCGGCAGGGCGTTCCAATCGCCGACCGAGGATTGGGCCAAGCGGATGCAAGCGTTTGCCCGCTACGCCTGCGCTCCCGACTTCGCCGCCCGCGAACCGGAGCGCTACGCCGCGTTCGTGCGCAAGAAGTCCGCCGACGTCGAACCATTCTACGCCTACCGGCGCCAACTCGAGGCGACCCTCGGCTACGACACCTACGATCTGCTACCGGCGATCACTACCCCGACGCTCGTGATCACCGGCGCCGCCGACGCCATCGTTCCCGCCGCGAACAGCCGTGTCCTCGCGGAGCGGATTCCACATGCGCGACTCGTCGTGATCGAAGGGGCAGGCCACTTCTTCTTCGCGGAGCGGCCCGCGGAGACGATGCGCGCGCTGCGGGAATTTTTGCTGTAGAAGCGGCGCGGCCCTTCCGTGAGGTGGCGGGATGGGGTTAGAGGAGAGGCGTGAGAACGATACTGCGTCGAATCGGGCTGCTCGTAGCGGTGCTCGTCGTCGCCCGAGTGGTCGCGGCGTTCGTCTGGCCGACGATCAACGACGTGACGACGGGGGAGACGCCGCAGTACGCCGATCTCCGACCGCAGCGCTTCGCAGAGCCGTATGATCGCGTCTTCGACGCCGCGCGGGCGACGGTTCAGGCGGAGGGATGGGACGTGACGGGAACGGACCGCGACCGTGGCGCGATCACGGCGGTCGCGACCACGAGAGTCTTTCGCTTCAAAGACGACGTCGCGATCACCGTGACCCACGCCGGCGAGGGGACGCTGGTGAACGTCCGCTCCCATTCGCGCATCGGCAAAGGCGACCTCGGGACCAACGCGCGACGGATCCGTCGCTTCCAAGCCGATCTCGCGCGCCGGCTCGGCGCCGCGTCGAGTCCGAGCTGAGAGACGCGGGGAGATCGAGCATGCCCGCGGTGTTCGTGCACGGCGTTCCGGATACCGCACGTGTATGGGACGCCGTCGTGTCGCGGCTCACGCGGAAGGACGTGGTGCGCGTGTCCCTGCCGGGCTTCGCGTCTCCGGTGCCCGACGGGTTCACCGCCACCAAGGAAGCCTATGTCGACTGGCTCCTCGACGAGCTCCAGAAGCTGCCGACGCCGATCGACCTCGTCGGCCACGACTGGGCCTGTCTGCTCGTCGTTCGCGGTGTGTCGCTGCGACCGGACATCGTCCGCACGTGGGCGGCGGGAGGCGCGCCCATCGATCCCGAATACGAATGGCATCCGACGGCGCGTCTTTGGCAGACCGCGACGGTCGGGGAGGCGCTGATGGAGCAGACGACGCCGGAGCTCATGCGCATGGGTCTCGTCGCCGCCGGCGTCCCGGAGGCGTACGCGGCCTACGCCGCGAGCCGCGTCGACGCCACCATGAAGCACTGCATCCTGCAGCTGTACCGCTCCGGGGTGCACGTCGGCGCCGAGTGGGAGAGTGATTTGCGTCGCATCACGGCGCCGGGACTCGTCCTCTGGGGCGCAGACGATCCGTACGCGTGCGCCGACTTCGGCGCGCGACTCGCCGCGCGCACCGGCGCGCGGCTCGTGACGTTCCCTGGATGCGGCCATTGGTGGCAGCTCCAGAGGGCCGACGCGGTCGCTGCCGAGCTCGAGCGCTTGTGGGCGGCAGCCTAGCGCGGGACGACGGCCTTGCAGCTCGATCTCGTGATCGAGGGATCCAGGTCCTTCATGGAGTGAGTAGGAGGTCTCGATGGAATCGACGTTGCTGATCACCCGGCTCGGCGCGAAGCGATCGCATAGATAGGGAGAACGATCTCATGGTCATCGTCCACCACCTCAACAACTCACGTTCGCAACGCGTGCTGTGGCTGCTCGAGGAGCTCGGCGTCGCCTACGAGGTCAAGCGCTATGAGCGCAACGCGGAGACCATGCTGGCGCCGCCGGCGCTGCGCGCGGTGCATCCGCTCGGCAAATCGCCGGTGATCACCGATGGCGCGCTGACGCTCGCCGAGTCGGGCGCCATCATCGAATACGTGGCGGGGCGCTACGGCGACGGCCGGCTCGTCCCGACGGCCGGCACGCCCGAGCGCCTGCGCTACACCTACTGGCTGCACTACGCCGAGGGCTCGTTGATGCCGCCGCTCCTCCTCAAGCTCGTCTTCGACCGGGTGGAGAGCGCGCCGATGCCGTTCTTCATCCGCCCGGTCGCGAAGGCGATCGCGGGTCGCGCCAAGAGCTCGTTCATCGAGCCGCAGATCAACTTGCACCTCGACTACGTGGAAGGGGAACTCGGCAAGAGCACCTGGTTCGCGGGCAACGACTTCACCGCCGCCGACGTCCAGATGAGCTTCCCTCTCGAGGCGGCCGCCGCGCGCGCCGGCCTCGGCCCGACGCGGCCGAAGCTCACGGCGTTCCTCGAGCGCATCCACGCGCGGCCGGCGTACAAGCGTGCCCTGGAGAAAGGCGGGCCGTACGAGATGGTGCGCTGAGCGCCCCGCCGTGCCGGGCTCGATGTCGATTCCGGGGTCGCCCGTTCGACTAAGAGCAAACGGCGAC
Organism: Binatia bacterium; assembly: GCA_041476145.1. Taxonomy (GTDB): domain Bacteria; phylum Desulfobacterota; class Binatia; order UTPRO1; family UTPRO1; genus DP-19. The sequence continues at coordinate 16,809 of JBGOSW010000004.1, read as the reverse complement.
GGCACAGGAGGACGCGATGCAATACATGCTGCTGATCTACGAGAACGAGGCGAGCTTCGGAACGATGTCGGAGCAAGAGCGCGGCGCGATCTTCGGGGAGTACATGAAGTTCACCGAGGACATCCGTAAGAGCGGGAACTTCCAAGCCGGCGCACCGCTGCGGCCGACCTCGACTGCGACCACGGTGCGCGTGCGCGCGGGGAAGCGGCTCACCACGGACGGGCCGTTCGCGGAGACCAAGGAACAGCTCGGCGGCTACTACCTGGTCGAAGCGAAGGATCTCGACGAGGCGATCGCGATCGCCGCGCGCATTCCGTCGGCCCGGGTGGGCTCGATCGAGGTGCGCCCGGTGATGGCGATGAACGGGTAGGGCGAGCCTTCGGTCGCCCGGCGGGATACACTCGTCGAGCGACGCTCATGATGGCGCTCATGGAGTGACGCGATGACACTACCGACTTGGATGCGTGGCGCCTTGTTCGCCACGGCCGCGATGAATCTCTTGGCTGCCGTCGGATTCTTTCCGACGGCACGCGCGCTACGGGCGGTCGCCGGGATGCCCGCGGGTGAGCACCCGCTCTACCTCGCGACGGTCAGCATGTTCGTGCTGCTTTTCGGGCTCGCCTATCTGTGGACGGCGGCGACGGGTCGTGCGGATCGTCTCTTCATCGCGGTCGCGACCGTCGGCAAGCTGTCCTTCTTCGGGTTGCTCGTGTGGTTCTGGGTTGCCGGTGAGCTGCCGTTCCGTGCCCCGCTGGCGGGGACGGGAGACCTCGTGTTCGGGATGCTGTTCGCGAAGTGGCTGTGCACGCCGCGCTCGATTGCGTCGGCCCGCTCGTCGACGTAAGGGCGGCGGCATGGTGAGGAAAACGACCGACGCACCGAGCCGATTCGAAGGCTTCGCCGATCGCGACGGACGGTTCTTCCGGGCGCTGGCGCGCAACCAACGGCGCGAGTGGTTCATGCTCCACCGCGAGGAGTACGATCGCGGCTGGCACGCGCCGATGCACGCGCTCCTCGCCGAGGTCCGGGAACGGATCGAGCCGCTTTTCCGGCACGAACCGCTCGCGCCGCCGAAGGTCTTCCGCATTCACCGTGACGTCCGCTTCTCCAAGGACAAGTCGCCCTACAAGACACACATCGGCGGCTACGTCGCGATCGACGGCGCCGGTCAGGGGCCGTCCGCGCCCGCGGCGCTGTACGTGCACGTCGGCGCGCGCGAGATGTTCGTCGCCGCCGGGCAATACATGATGGATGCGGGACAGCTCGCGCGCTTTCGTGCGGCGGTCGTCGACGAACGTCAGGGCGGGGCGCTCGCGGGGCTGCTGCGGAAGCTCACCGCCGCCGACTTCGGCGTCGGGTCCTACGATACCCTGCAGCGTGTGCCGCGCGGCTTCGATGCCGACCATCCGCGCGCGAATCTCCTCAAGCGCAAGGGGCTGATCGTCACGTTTCCCGCGCCGGCGCGCCGGCTCCTCGTATCGCGCACGCTCGTCGACTGGCTCGTGACGCACACGAAGCGCGTCGTGTCTCTGGTGGAATGGCTCGCGGCGTCGGCGGCCTGAACGCCGGCTCGCGGCGTCGGCGGCCTGAACGCCGGCTCGCGACGACGACGACGTGCGGACCGCGGTGTCGCGAGCGGCGCCGGTCATCCTCTCATGATCGAGGAGATCCAACGCCTCGACGCGACGACGAGCCGGCGCGCCAACTTGAGGAAGCGGGAACGCGTCGGGTGATCGCCGAGTCGGAACCATGCGCGCGCGTCCGGCACGGCTTCACTCCACCGGCGCGTGATCGCAGCGGCCCGGGTTCGCGTCGTCGTGGCGACGTTCGGCACCGGCAACTCGCCCTGCATCAGGTTCTCGAGCGCGCGCATCCACATGCCGAGCCACACCTGCGGATTCGTCAGCTCGCTTTCCGGGGCGGAACGACTGCGCGCGACGAAGCCCGGCAGATAGGGCCGCCCGTTTGGTTCGCCGATGGGAAGGTAGCGGAAGTTGCACGCCCAGCGGACCTCTTCCGCCGTGCGATTGTCACTCGCGCCGTGCAGCAGGGTGTTGCGCATGAACACGACGTCGCCGGGCGTCGCCTCGATGGTGATCGCCTGCCCGATGAGGTCGTCCGGGAAGGGTCCCGAGCGCACCCCGAGACGGTGCGATCGCGGCACCAGCCGCAGCGCGCCTCGCTCCGGGTCCGCGGGAGTGAGCGGGATCCAGGCGATCACGATGTTGCTTCGATGCGAATCGCGGAGGCCGGCGATCGCATCCATGTGCCACGGGGTTTGTCCGACCTCGAGCCCGTAGTGTGCCGCTGCGATGCTCGGGCTTCTGCGTCCCACCGTCTTCGCGACCGACTCCGCGAGCGCGAGGTGTCGCGGCGCGAGCTTGAGGTTGAAATGGTAAATGGGGGACGCCTGAATTTCCGGACCGATCAGCGCCTCGACGGCGTCCAGCAGCGCGGCGTTGCGCATCAAGGCGAAACATTCCGGGAGTTGCGCCGGCGGCAGATCTCGTCGCCAGCGAAACCGCGGCGAGAAGACGCTCAGCACGGGCGCGAGATGATGGAGCGCATCGCCTCCGCTCAACCCGAGGAGCGTCGCGAGGCGCTCTCCTTCCGACTGCGGCGTGCCGCGCGGCGTGGGAAATCGGCCGAGCTCGGCCTCGTAGATCGTCGCGAGCGCATCGACGAGCGCCGCGTACGCATGGCGCAGCGGACGGATATCGCGCCCCGCGTCGAGCAGACCGCGGACGACGAGATAGCCTTCGTCGTCGAACCGTCGGGCGTCCATCGCGGAGATCACGGTCCGACGGCGAATATCACGTCAGAGCGGTAGCTCCTTCATTCCCTTCCGCGGCGCGCCCACGAGGCACGCCATGTTCCCCGCCGGATGCTTGTTCTCGTACATCAGCTGATGCGTCCGCGGAATGTCGTCGAAGGTGAACGTCTCCCCGAGGCACGGATCCACTTTACCGGCGAGGACGAGGTCGTTCAGCCCCTTCGCCTGATCGTCGTTCGCGAAGTGCGACCCCTGGAACCGCTTCTGCCGCATCCAGAGATAACGTAGATCCACGGTCGCATTGTACCCGGTCGTCCCTGCGCAGATGACGACCATCCCGCCCGTGTCGCAGACGAAGATCGATGTCGGCACCGTGTCTTCTCCCGGATGCTCGAACACGATCCGCGGGCTGCGCCGCTCGCCGAGCGCATCCCACAGCGCCTTCCCGAAGGCGCGCGCGCCGGCCGCCCACTTGTCGTACGCCGCGGTGTCCTTCCAGTGCGGCAGCATTCCCCAGTGATCGAACTTCTTGCGGTTGATGCAGCCGCGTGCGCCGAGGGACTTGCAGAAGTCGAACTTGTCCTCGCCGGAGACGACGGCGATGGGGATGCCGCCTTGGGCCTTGACGATCTGGAGGGCTTGGCTGCCGAGGCCGCCCGACGCGCCCCAAACCAAGACGACGTCGTTCGGTCGCACGGTGTGCGGCGGCCACGCCATGAGCATGCGATACGCGGTCGCGCCGACGAGCATGTAGGCGGCGGCGGCTTCCCACGTGAGGTGCTTGGGCTTCGGAAGGCACTGGTGCGCCTGTACCTTGGTGAATTGCGCGAAGCTCCCCCAGTTGGTCTCGTAGCCCCAGATCTGGAAGCTCGGGGCGAACATCGGGTCCTGACCGGCCCTGACCGACGGGTCGTTCCGATCCCAGACGCCGCAGTGGACGACGACCTCGTCGCCGACCTCGTGGGTGGTGACGTCCTTGCCGACGGCGTAGACGACGCCCGAGGCGTCGCTGCCGCCGATGTGGAAGCCGGTGGTGTCGCCGCCGCGCGCGTGCACCTTGATCACGTCGATGGGGGAGCCGAGGGCGGCCCAGACGTTGTTGTAGTTGATACCGGCCGCCATGACGGAGACCAGCACCTCGTCGGGCTTGAGCTCGGGCACCGGCACCTTCTCGACCTTGAAGGCGTGCAGCGGCGCGCCGAAGCGATCCTGCCGGATCACTTGCGCGTACATCTCGCGCGGCACGTGGCCGACGGGGGGAACTTGGCCGATCTCGTAGAGGTCGCGCTTCTCGCTCATGGGTGCACCTTCGCGGGAATGGGAGTAAACGGCGGAACCTTAAACGAGCGTCGCCGTCATTTCAAACGTGGTCGCGGCGAGGTAGTGTCTCACTTTGATTCCGCCGCCGTGCTCGCGACCCGCGCGCTCGCTGACGACGTGTGCTATCGTCCGCTGCGATGCCGAGAGGCCCTAAGGGCGAGAAGCGACCCGCCGATGTGATCGGCAACGCCGTCCGCGTCATGCGCATCGCCACGGGCGAAGTCGAAGACGTGAAGGCGACGCCCGATCCCGCGAAGGAGTACATGCGCCAGGGCGGGCTCAAGGGTGGCAAGGCGCGTGCGAAGTCCCTCAGTCCGGCGAAGCGGAAGGCGATCGCGAAGAAAGCAGCTCGGGCTCGGTGGGAAGGTTCACGTAGCTAGGATCGTCGATCCTCTCGTCCACTGGCCTGAGAAACGAAAGCACCAGTTGCGGGTCAATGCGCGGGTGAATCCTTTCTAGCTTCTGGTAGAATCCCAGCCAGTCTCGGTCATCGGTGAGTTTCATAATTGTCGTGACCGACGCGAGATGTTCCTTGAGCGCGATGTAGCCCTTGTCGCGTGTCAGGCCGCGATGCAGATGGAACCGCAACCGGCCCTTGCTGTCGCGTCCCACTAGCTTCTCCAAACGCTCCAGGATGCCGGGCGTCAGCCGCTCGTACACAATGTCACGGGTCCACCTGCCGACGACTCCCGGACGCTCTTGAAAGGACGAAGCGTCCCACCCGCGAAGCCGAAAGATCTCCTTGTAGAAGTCGTCGTCGAATGTCTGCTCCCACTTGGCGAGCTTCTTCGACACATACGATTCAAGGATTGTCGCCAATGCGTTCCGGGCGCGATCAATCTGGAAGCCGGTCGCTTCATCGACGAGAGCACTGATACCGACATCCCGCAGACCCTTTGAGAGGATTTCTGCCTTCTCTGCAGTGTCTCGCTGACGAGGACTGAGGACCCCGGCGTCCCGCGCCTTGATCCACACGTCGAGGATCATCGGGAGAGTTTCTGCGGGTATCCCCTTCGCGACGCCGCCAGTGCCCGGAGGGGAGTAAGCAATAGGACGCGCTAGCAATCCCGCCAGCTCTGCAGGGATGAAGTCGGCTAGGACTGCAGGCGAGACGGATCGATGCCGGGGCATGCCTGCAGCGGCGTCACGCTTCGAGTAGTAGCCGCTATACCCACGCCCCAGGGCGGACATGATCGCCCCTTCAGAGAGCACGCGGCGTCCGTCAGGCAGATTCGCGCAAGGGATCTCTGCAGTCCCGAGCTTGAGCGTACCGGCCCGAACGGCCTTGATAGCCTTGGTTTCCTGACCCGCCCAGCGGACCGCAGCGCCTTTGCGCCCAATCGCCTGCTTCTCCTCGGTAGTCAGGCTTCGGGAGCGAGCTTCACCCCCCAGGGCGGCAATCTCTGCAGTCGTCAGCTTCCCGTCGTCATCTGGAGCCATAAGGTCTCCCCCTTTCGAGCGGCAAGCATTCCACACACGGCAACCATTTGCAACATGGTTGCCGATAGGGGATGGTTGCCGGGATGGGGGGCTAAGATGCCGAAACATAGTGAATCTTCGTGCTTGACACTCAAGCATAAATGTCGCATACTTTCTCCCATGAACAAGCTCCCTGTCACGAAGCGGGTCCAAATCCTGAGCATGCTCTGCGAGGGGTCGTCCATGCGGTCGATCTCTCGCGTGACGGACGTTTCGATCAACACCGTGACCCGCTACCTCGTGGTCGCCGGTCACGCGTGCGAGGCGTTCCACGACCGCACAGTTCGCAACGTCCGCTCTAAGCGCGTGCAGGCTGACGAGGTTTGGTCGTTCTGCGGCATGAAGGAGAAGACCGCCAAGACGAAGGGGAAGGATCGCCCGGCAGGCGTCGGCGACGTGTGGACCTGGACGGCGATCGACGCCGACTCAAAGCTGATCGTTTCGTGGCTGATCGGCGGGCGTGACGCGGGCTATGCGTGGGAGTTCATGACCGACGTGGCAGCGCGCCTAGCGAATCGCGTGCAGCTCACGACGGATGGACACGTGGCGTACCTCGCCGTCGTGCCCGATGCGTTTCACGGCGCCGTCGACTACGCGCAGCTCGTGAAGGTCTACGGTCCCGATCCCCGCGAGGATCAGCGCCGCTACTCACCCGCACAGTGCCTTGGCGCGCAGAAGGAGCCCGTGCTCGGCAGCCCGGACCCGGACCACATCTCGACGTCATTCGTAGAGCGCAGCAACTTGACGCTTCGGATGGCAAACCGCCGCTTCACGAGATTGACGAACGCGTTCAGCAAGAAGATCGAGAATCACTCGCACATGGTCGCGCTCTACACGTGCTGGTACAACTTCGTGAAGATGCACCGCACGCTCAAGATGACGCCCGCGTTGGCGTCCGGTGTGTCGGATCGCCTCTGGTCGATGGACGATCTGGTCGCGTTGATCGATCAGTGGGACGAGGCGCAGCCTCGGAAGAAGCCCGGCCGGAAGCCGAAGGCGGAATCCAACTGAGCGCGGGTCCGGTGGATCGCCGGATAGACGCCAGGCTGGAGACCGTGGCAGGGATCTCCTAGCGTCCTCAACCTCGGGCCGCTGTGCCCGCCCACCATAGGAGGAATTGCCATGCGTATCCGATCCCTCGCCATTCTCTCTCTCGCCATTGCCCTCCCGGTGCTCGGCAGCGGCACCGCGGAGGCTCTCACCCTCCACACGCCGTTCGTCCGCGTGAACTCCGTTCAGCACATCCGGGTTGACGTAACCAATCTCAGCACGAAACAAATCACGACCACGGTCACGTGCACAAATTCGATCGGAGGGGCGTACCCCACCGCAGGCGATTCGTGCAATGGCGCTACACTGGACCCTAGGACGACTTGCCTCTTCTTGCTCGCGGACAATCAAGGCGGTTTCTGCACGGTGGTATCGAGCAGCGGCAAAGTGAGGGCGGCAATCAACGTGCTCGGTCCCGCTGTGGACGGCTCACCACTTGTCACAGTAGTCCCAGCAACCAAGTAGGAGAGTCACGATCGGGGGTGCCGCTCGCTTCACCCTTAGGGGGCGAGCGGCGCGCGCGAATCAGACTGAGACACTACCCGCGGCGACGCCGCCTGGACTCGATCGGGGACGCGGGCTACTGCACGAACCGACGCGCGCTTCCGCGCGAGGAGGATTCGACGATGCATACTCCGATCACCGCGCACTACGCAGGACTGCTGGCGATTCTCGTTCTCGTCCTCGCCGCTCGCGTCGTCATGGTCCGGCGGGCCACGTCGATCGGTCTCGGCGACGGCGGCAACGCCCTCCTGCTCACGCGCATCCGCATCCACGCCAACGCCGCCGAGTACGTCCCTTTGGCGCTCCTGCTGATGCTCATCTTGGAGATCAACGGCACCTCCGCCGGGCGGCTGCACGGGCTGGGGATCGCGCTCGTCGTCGGTCGCATCGCCCATGCGCAGGGCCTGAGCCAATCCTCCGGCACCACCGCCGGTCGGTTGATCGGCAACGTGCTCACCTGGGGCGTCATCCTGTTCGCCGCCGTCGCGAGCATCCGGAGCCACTGATTCGCAGCAAGACGGTAGCGCTGGTGCGAGAGATCCAGTGCGTGCCGTATCTGTGGCCCGCGCCGCCGGACGCCGCGTCGGCGCGGCGCGCACGGGCGGGCACCTGCGCGTCGAAGCATGCGTGGCTCACCGAGGAGCTCGATGCGTTGGGCATCGTCAGTCTTCCGTTGCTGGTGGTCGGTCCGTTGGTCCCGCGCCAGCTCGCCGACGCGCCGGACCTGCGGGACGGTGCGGCGCTGCTCGAGGTCCACGAGTGCCTCACGGTGTTGACGCCATGGGCAGGACCGCTGCGGGTCGACGTCACGTGGGATCCGCCGCTCGCGGCCCACGGTCTTCCGGCGACGCTCGAGTGGGACGGCTCGTCCGACATGCGCACGGCCGTGGACGCGACGGGACCGGGCTGGTCGCTGCCGCGCGACGGCCTGCGCGACGCGAAGGAGGCGCTACGGGCTCGGCTGTACGCGCCCGGAGAACGCTCGCGGCGCGACCGGACGCTCGCCGCGCTCGCCGCGCGGTTCTCGGCCTGGAGGACCGCGACGCGATGACCGGCGAGAAACGTCGCCGGCGGGTGCTCAGCGGCCCATGAAGCGGAGAAACTCCTCCACCGACTCGAAGCGCATCGTCATGTTCCGCCGCTTCTCGGTGCCGATCGTCGAGGTGGGGCGGTCGGCGTAGTTGTGGCCGGGGTAGACGATCGTCTCGTCGGGGAGGTTGCGGAGCGTGTGGTTCAAGCTGTGGTAGAGGTCCGCGGGATTGCTGCCGGGGAGGTCGCTGCGGCCGCAGCTGCCGATGAAGAGGGTGTCGCCGGAGATGAGGTTGTCGCCGGCGAGGAAGCACTGCGAGCCGGGAGTGTGGCCGGGCGTGTGAATGAACTTCACCGGGACGGCGCCGACGTTGACGGTGTCGCCGCCCTCGACGGGGATGAGGTCGGAATCGGAGAGATCGGAGACGCGGTGGACGAAGCCGGCCTCGTGCTTGTGGATGTAGACCTTCACCGGAACCTTGGCGACGAGATCGGTGGCGCCGGCGATCGTCATCCCGCCGAAGCGGCCGCCGAGGTGGTCGGGGTGGAAGTGGGTGACGAACGCCTTCGTGATCCGCATGTCGTCCTTGGCGGCGATATCCAGGATCGCGTCGATGTCCCAGGCGGCGTCGACGACGGCGGCCTCGCGGGTCTCGGGATCGCCGACGAGGTAGACGTAGTTCTGCATCGGACCGATCTCGAGTTGACGCAGGTAAATCGGTGCGGTCATCGTGCCCTCTTCGCGGGCCTCGTCGGCGCGACGGGGCGCGCGCGTTTCGGCGGTCGTCCCGTCGGTAGGTTCAGACCCTTCTCCCACAGGTACTCGCGCTCCCCGAGATGTTTCGAGACCCAGCGCGAGAGCACGAAGAGCAGATCGGAGAGGCGGTTCACGTAGCGCAGCGGGCCGTCGCCGATCGTCTCGCGGCGGCGCAGCCGCAAGATGTCGCGCTCGGCGCGGCGACATACCGTCCGCGCTTGATGGAGGAACGCGGCGATCGTGCCGCCGCCGGGGAGGATGAACGACTTGAGCGGCTCCAGATCCTCTTGGCACTCGTCGATCGTGCGCTCGAGGACCGTCACCTGCTCGTCGCCGACGCGGATCATGCCTTCCCACTCGGCGTCGGGCGGCGTCGCGAGCTCGCTGCCGAGATCGAAGAGCTCGTTCTGCACTTGGCGCAGAATGGCGTCGAGGCGACTCGCGATCGGCGACGTGGGCGCGGCGTCGTTGCAGGCGCGGACGACGCCGAGGATGGAGTTGAGCTCGTCGATCGTACCGTAGCTCTCGATGCGCGGGTCGTCTTTGGGAACGCGTTTGCCGCCGACGAGGTGGGTGTCACCCTTGTCGCCGGTGCGCGTGTAGACCTTGGTGATGCGGATGGCCATGCGCTACGCCTTCGCCGCGCCGGTCTCGACGGGGAGGCCGGCGTCGTGCCAGCCGGGGATGATGATGCGACCGGTCTGGTCGCGCGCGCCGCCGAAGCCGCCGCGGACGTTGGTCACGTCGGTGTAGCCGGCGTCGCGCAGGAGCTCGCAGGCGCGCTGCGAGCGGCCGCCGGCCTGGCAGCCGACGAGGAGCTTGGTGGTGCGCGGCACCAGCGCCTCGACGCCGGCGACGAAGTCGGGATTCGGCCGCGGCTGGCCGCCGGCGCCGAAGAACATGACCGGCACGTGGCGCGCGCCGGCGGGGTGGCCGGCCTCGAACTCGGGCGCGGTGCGGACGTCGAGGTAGACGGCGTCGGGTTGCTGCCGCAGGAGGTCGAAGGCTTCGGGCGGCGTCGTCTGCGGGATGTCCATGCTCCTCTTCCCTAGCAGAGGCGGCGGAAGGCGTCAGCCCTCACGCGCGGTGAACAGGCGCAGGAAGTCGTCGTGCGACGCCGGTGGACGGCGGGCGACGGCGAGATTCTCCTCGGCGTGCTCGCGCCGGCGCATGCCGACGAGCGCGGTCGTGATGCCCGGGGTCGAGCGCACGAACTGGATCGAGCGCTGCGCGTCGGTGTCGAGGCCGGCCATCGCCTGCGCGAGAATCTCGGGCATCTGGCCGGCGAGCTGCCCTTGCAGGAGCGCGGCGCTCGCGACGACCTTGACGCCGAGTCCGTCCGCGGCTTCGACGAGCGAGCCGAAATGGTCGCCGACGCGCTGGTTGCGGAGCGTGAACGCCTCGGGCATCGCGAGGTTGCAGGGCAGCTGCACGACGCGGAAGTGATGGCTCTTCCCGGCCTCGCGCTCGGCGAGCTCGACGAGGTCGGCGAGCGCGAGATACTCGCGCTCGTCGGCGCCGACGCGGAAGCCGTTCCACGTAGCCACGCCGTAGCAGCCGATCTTCCCCTGATCGACGGCGCGCTCGAGAACGCGGATCGCGCCCGTCATGCGGGTGTGGAAGGTGGTGCGGTCGACGGCGGTGAGCTGCGTCTCGGGATTGTGCAGGTAGTAGACGTCGATCGTCCCTACGCGGAGATTGCGGCGGCTGCGCTCGATTTGGTCGAGGAGATAGCGCGGCGCGAGCGAGTGCGATCCGGCGACGAGGTCGGCGGGCGTGAGGAGGCCGGAGCGGACGTAGGTCTCCTGGAAGTAGCGGCCGGCGTCGGCGGGGTAGTCGCCGTCGAAAGGGAGATAGCCGCCCTTGGTGCAGATGACGATCTCGTCGCGCTGCAGCTCGCCTTCCTCGATCAGTGCCGCGAGCGCCATGCCGACGACGCGCTCGCTGCGCTGCGCGCGGTAGTTGATCGCGGTATCGACGACGTTGGTGCCGAGCGCGACGGCCGCGACGAGCGCCTGGCCGTAGGCGGCGTCGGTCGCGTCGTCGGGGTTGCCGAGATACGTCCCGATGCCGATCGACGACAGCAGGAGCCCCTTCGGCCCCTCGCGGAAGTGCGCCGGCGGGATGGTGCCCGCCAGCCGATCACGGAAGCGGCGGGTTCCGTCCCGGGTCGCGCCCTCGTCCATGCCCCTCCTCCTTGGCGCAGCGCTCGAGGATGATCGCCTTCAACCGTTCGGGATCGATCGGTTTCTTGTAGAGCACCTTACCGTCGAGACCGGCGAGCTTGCTGCGCTTGATCACGTGGTCGCGGTCGTAGAGATAGCCGGTCATGAGAATGACGGGTAGCTCGGGCCGCCGCTCCTTGAGTTCCATGTAGAGATCGTAGCCGTCCATGTCGGGCATGACGACGTCGCTCACCACCAGATCGAAGCGCCGCGCCGCGATGAGCGCGAGCGCGTCGGCGGCGCAGACCGCGAACGCGACTTCGGCGCCCTGCGATTGCAGGAGGGCCGCCATCGATTGGCAGATTCCGAGGTCGTCGTCGACGACGAGGAGCGTGAGGCCGGCGAACGGTTGTTCGCGCGGCGCCGGCATCGGCGCGGAGTCGCGCAGGATGGCGCGGTCGACCATCGCGCCGCGCGCGTCGACGGCGGCGTCGGCGCGCAGGTCGGTCATGAGCGTCCCGGGGAGATACTGCCGGGTCTCGTACTCGCCGGCGGAAGCCATCTCCTGGACGCGGTTCACGATGCGCTGAATCTTCCCGAGCTCGCGTCGCACCGCCTCGAAGCGTTCGTCCTCGATCACCAGCTGCTCGTCGTCCGCGATACGGCGGACGGACCCTTCGACGAGCTCGAGCGTGTTGGTGATCACCTCGAGCGGGTTGTTGATCTCGTGCGCCAAGCTGACGGCGATCTCACCCAGGGTCACGAGCTGGTCGTGGCGGCGGATCTTGCGCAGATCTTTGGCGAAACCGATCGAGCCGGTCTCGGCGCCCGCCTCGTCGTAGATGATGCCGCCCGAGATCGCGACCGGGATCTGCTCGCCGCCCTTGGCGGTGAAGATGGTCTCGAAGTTCTTCACCTTGCCGCGCTCGGCGTGGGTCTCGCTGCGCATCGCCCGCATGACGCGCTTGGCTTCGTCGCGGCTCGGATACAAGAGCGCGACCGGCTTCCCATGCACCTCGTCGGACCGATAGCCGAGCGTCTGCCTGGCGCCGTCGTTGTAAAAGACGATCGAGCCCTCGCGATCGACGGCGACGACGATGTCGGGGGAGTTCTCGATCAGTTTTTCGAAGTAGATGCGCGGAAGCGCCATGAAGCCTTCGAGCTGCCGGATCGGGTCCGGCTTCTCGGTCGACGTAAAGCATGTTAGGCGGCAGGTCCCGTGCGGTCAAGGTTGGAGGGAGGACGCCGTATCGTCGCGCTCGTGCTGCTGCTCGTCGCCGGCTGCTACTGGAGCAAGTACGACAAGCTCACGCGCACCCACGTCGAGCTGCTGCTCTCGATGGCCGCGAAGCTCGCGGCGGTGACCCGCGAGGAGGGCGCCCCGCCGGCGTCCTTCGCCGAGTACCGCTACCCGCTCGAGCGTGCCCGCGACTTCACCCGCATCGTCGCCGGTCGGTTCGAAGGACGCGCGTCGCTGGCGGCGTTCCGGACGTTCTGCGACGCCTCCGAGGACGTCTGGAAAGCCGCCGAGTCCTGGCGTGGCGCCGACCCGGGCGCGAACGCCGATCTCGAGCGCGCGCACGGGAAGCTGCGCGCCGACGCCGTGGCCGTGCTCCACGCGCTCGACGCCGAAGCGCAGCGCTGACACCGGGGTGGCGTGCCCGTTGCCGTCATTCAAATGGGGGAGCCATATTCGGCATCGGCCGGCCGGTACGCGGCGCGCTCCAGCTCCGCGAACGACGCCTCGATGTCGCCGATGAAGTCGTGCAGGTCGGGCACGAGGTCCCAGTCGCAGATGCAGCCCCAACAGAGGCGTCCGGCGTAGCTGAAGAGCGCGACGCCGAGGCCCTGGTTCACGAGCAGGTTCACCATCGGGTAGCACTCGCGGAGCGGCGCGCCGAGGAGATAGAGCGGGATCTGCGGCCCGGGTACGTTCGTCACCACCAGATTGAACGGCCGCGAGCGCGTCGCCAGCTGGACGGCGAGCGCGAGCAAGGTCGAGCTCGTCCACTCGCTCACCGCAGCGAGCACCTCGGCGCCCATCGCCTGCTTCGACTCCTTGAGACGGGCGGTGGTCACGCGTACCGCGGCGAGGCGGCGCAGCGGATCGGGTTCGGCGACCGGCAGCGCGGTCATCCACAGAGCGATGCGGTTCCCGAAGGTGCCGCGCTCGGCGGCGGTGCGCAGGCTGACGGGGACGTTGGCGCGGATGTCGAGCACGTCGGGGTTGATGCGACGGCGCTCGAAGAAGCGCCGCAGCGCCCCGGCGACGGTCGCGAGGACGACGTCGTTCACGGTGCCGCCGAGGCGGCCCTTCACCGCCTTCACGGCGGCGAGGTCCATGACCGTCCAATCGATGCGGCGGTGCGGGCCGATGGCGCGATTGAAGGGCGTCGGTGACGCCGGCTGCATCGTCGCGCCGAGGGTCTCGCCGAGGGCGCGGATGCTCTCGATCGCGCGTGCCGCCAGCGTCGCCGGGGCGGTGAGCGCGCACGGCGTCTCGATGAGCGCCGCGAGCGGCTCGCTGACACGACGTACCCACTCGTCGCGCAGCAACGCGAACCAGCTCGGTCCGGGACGCGGAATCCACGTCGGTGCGTCGGGGGTCCCTTCGTCGGGCAGCGGCGAGAGCAGGACGGCCATGAGGTCGGCGCCGGAGATGCCGTCGATCATGCAATGATGCGTCTTGGCGAGGAGCGCGAAGCAGCCGTCGGCGAGGCCCTCGACGACCCACATCTCCCAGAGCGGCTTGGCGCGATCGAGCTGCTGCGAGACGATGCGCGCCGCCAGGCGCTTCAGCTGCCGCTCGTCGCCGGGGCGCGGCAGACTGGTGTGCCGCACGTGGTAGTGGATGTTGAAGTGGTCGTCGTCGACCCAGACGAGGCGGGTGCCGAGCGGCACCGGCGCGAGGCGCTGGCGGTAGCGCGGGATCAGGTGGAGGCGCGCATCGACGTAGGCGCGCACGCGATCGATGTCGATGCCGCCGTCGCCGTTCCGTAGCGGGCCGGTGTCGAACAGCATGACCGCGCCCACGTGCTGGTGGGAGTTCGGGTCCTCGATCGCGAGAAACGAGTTGTCGACGACCGACAACCGATCGTAGGCGTAACCGGGCATGATCGGTGCGGCGCGCGGCGCCGCCAGGGACGCAGTCTAGAGACGAATGGGTGCCGCCTTCAAGAGCGATCTGGCGGCCGTCAGGGACGCAGCAAGGCCACCTTCTTCGGGTCTTTCACGCCGCCGAGCAGCTCGGAGATCGTCGACCCGAGCTGCGGGTGAGTGACGTGCGGGGCGAGCTCGGAGAGCGGTAAAAGCACGAAGCGCCGCTTGTGCATCTCCGGATGCGGGATCTTGAGGTTGCGCTTGTTGATCGTCTGGCTGTCGAACAGCAGCAGATCGAGGTCGATGATGCGCGAGCCCCAGCGCTTGCCCTTGACGCGCTTGCGACCCATCGCGGCCTCGATCGCGCGCGTGCGCTTCAGGAGCTCGTCGGCCTCGAACTCGGTCTCGATCTCGAGGACGCTGTTCACGAACCAGGTCTTGGCGTTGCCGTGCGGCTCGCTCTCGTAGAGCGACGACGCCTTCACGATGCGCGTCTCGGGGAGCGCGGCGAGCTTCTCCTCGGCCTCACGAATGTTGGCCTTGCGGTCGCCGAGGTTGGAGCCGAGCCCGATGTAGATGCGATGCATCTCAGAGCCGGAGCGTTCGCAGGCGCTCGACCGCCTCCGCGAGCCGAGGAGTCGCGACGGTCAGGCTGAACCGAACGTAGCCCTCACCGGCGGCACCGAAGCCGCTGCCAGGCGTCACGACGACGCCGATTTCCTCGAGGAACTTCGCGGTGAGCGACGCCGAGGTGAAGCCGCGCGGCACGCGCACCCACACGTAGAACGTGCCGCGTACCGGTTGCGCCTCGAGGCCGAGGCTCGCGAGCGCGGCGAGCAAGAGGTCCCGGCGCTCGCGGTAGATCGCGCGCATGCCGGCGACCGGCGACTGATCACCGCTGAGCGCGGCGATTCCCGCTTCCTGCACCGCCTGGAAGACGCCCGAGTCGACGTTCGTCTTCACCTTGCCGAGGCCGCCGATCAGCTCGCGGTTGCCGATCGCGAAGCCGACGCGCCAGCCGGTCATGTTGTAGGTCTTCGACAGCGAGTGGAACTCGATGCCGAGCGCGGCCGCGCCCGGCGTCGCGAGAAAGCTCGGCGGCGGCTCGTCGTAGTAGATCTCGGAGTAGGCGTTATCGTGCGCGACGATGATGTTGTGACGGGTCGCGAAGGCGACGACGTCGGCGAAGAACTGCGGGCTCGCGAGCGCGGCCGTCGGGTTGTTCGGGTAGCCGAGCCACATGAGCTTCGCCCGCCGCGCGATCTCGGCGGGGATCGCCGCCAGATCGGGAAGGAAGGCGTTCTCTCGCGTGAGCGGCATCAGGTACGGGGTGCCGCCGTTGAAGAGCGTGCCGATGCCGTAGACCGGGTATCCGGGGTCGGGCACGAGGACGATGTCGCCGGGATCGACGAAGGCGACCGCCAAGTTGGCGATTCCTTCCTTCGAGCCGATCAGCGACACGACCTCGGTCGCCGGGTCGACGGTGACGCCGAAGCGCCCCTTCACGAACGCCGCCGCCGCGGCGCGGAAGCTCGGCAAGCCTTCGTAGTCGGGGTAGCGATGATTCGCCGGCCGCGCCGCCGCTTCCGCGAGTGCGCGCACGATGTGCGGGAACGTGGGGTTGTCAGGATCGCCGATGCCGAGGCTGATGATATCCACCCCGCGCGCCGCGACCGCCTTCTTCATGCGGTCGATCTCGGCGAAGAGATACGCCGGAAGTTGGCGAATCCTCTCGGCAGGTCTGATAGTTACCGGCACCGCCCGGTACTCCCTTCGGTTCCCAGAACCGCAGCATTTTCGGGATAAAACGGTGGCCTAATTAGCGGAATGAATGCACATTCACAAGGGTAGCGCCGATGCAGCGGCGCGTTGGAAGAAGGCGAAGCGTCAGGCTCAGCCAGTCTCCTTCGCCTCGCCGCCGGGCGCGTGCTCCCCCCGCGCGTCGGGGCACCGCCGATCGCCGACGTAGCGCAGCAGCGGCGGCCCGCCCGAGCGGACGCCGAGCTGCCACTGGACGGCGCGGGGCGCCGTTCCCGACGCGCGGACGGTGCCGGCGTGAATCCCGTGCAGGTGATGCGCCGCGCAGACCGCGACGCGATTCGCGTGCGCGTTGCCGCCGCCGCGCGACCGGTAGTGCAGGTGGTGGTCGTGCAGGTTGCGGCGCGAGCTGCAGCCCGGCACGGCGCACCGCCAGCCGTCGCGCGCGAAGATCGGATCGCGGTGTCGCCTCCCAGTAGGCGATCACGTGCTGCAGCACGCGCGCGAGCGCCAACCAGCGTGGCGCCCCCGGCTCCGCGTACGCGTCGAGGGCCTCGCGAAACAGCGCGACCACCGATACCGGCGCGATGCATTCAATCTCGACGTCGCAGACCTCGAATGCCGCGCGGCGACCGGTGTCGAACTTTGTCAGCAGGGTTTGCGGCAGCGCGTGCGCACCGATTTGCACGATCGCGGCGGACGTGGCTGCCGCCGTGGCGGAGGTGACTGATGCGGCGAACGTGGCCGCCGCCGCGGCGGACGGGGCGATCGCCTGCGCGACCGGCGACACCAGGATGCTGTCGAGCGGCGGCGGATCGAGCGGCACATCGGCGCCGTAGACGTCGCGGGTCTCGAGCACCGAGTTCACCTCGTCG
>JBGOSW010000003.1:0-57460 GCA_041476145.1 Binatia bacterium | reverse complement strand
CCGCCCGACCCGTAAAACGACGTGCCGCCGTCGGCGTGCACCGCGGTGCCGGTCCCATTGATGAATTGGACCGGGCCGTTCGCGTCGATCTCGATGTCGCCTCCGTCGCCGCTCGAGGAGTCGGAATCGCTGGCGTCCGCCCAGAACCGCGCACCGTTCGTCAGATCGAGCGTAACCCCACCGCCCGGGACGCCGTTCGGCACCCCGAGGTCGTCCAGGCCGGCGGAAAACGACAGACTCCCGCCGCTCCCGCCGCCGAAGTGCGAGCTGACGTCGATCGTCCGCGACACCACCACGCTGTCCCCCGCATTGATGTCGACCACGCCGCCGTCGTCGGTGCCCCCGCTCGCGTCGACCACGTTCGCGATCGTCACGCCGCGGGCGGCGGTGATGTCGAGCTCGCCCCCTTGGCTCTGCCCGGTGTGCACGTCGATCAGGGCCCCGTCGAAAATGGCGCCCGTCGTCGCGGTGAGCTCGACCGAGGCGCCATCGGCGAAGCGATCCTGTACGTCGATGAAGGCGCTCCCGCCGATGCCCTGGAGCACGGAGCCGAGCTGCAACGTGATGCCGACGCCGCTCGCATTGGCGCCGGCGGCGGACAAGACGATCGATCCGGCCGGATCGCCGCTCACGTCGATCACCGCTCCGTTCGCGAGCGTGATGGTCCCCGTGCTGACGAGGGAGATGAGCCCCCCTTCGTCGACGACGCCGGTCGGCACGGCGAAGTCGCCGCGTGCGCGGAGCGAGCCGGTCGCCGTGAGCGTAATGTCACCGGCGTTGAACACCGTGATGGAGCCGAGACCGGTCATCTGGAAGAGCCGTTGCACCTGGAGCGCGCGCCCGCCGAGATCGAAGGCGCAGCCGGCGTCGGTCACTTCGAGGTTGCTGCTGACGGTGACGGTGCTCGCCGTGCAGGGCCCGCTCGGGGCCGCGCAGAGCACGCTGGCGGTATTGGCGACGGCGTCCGGTCCGCAGCTGCGCACGACGGCGTGCGCGACCGGCAGATCGACGAGGACGCAGCCGAGGAACACCGCGACCGCCCAGGCGCACCGCGCCCCCGCCATCGTGTCACCCATCGCTGCGCAAAGCCTTCCCCTCACGTCGTATTGGTACCCGCTGCACTGTTACGGGATTGGCGCATTATGCGAGCAGCCGGACCGCAGGGTCAAATGGAAATCTGCGGACGTCTCAGCGCGCGCGCCGACGTCGAGACGCACCATCGCACTCCTCCGACCGCTCGGCGTAGTCACTCCGCGCCGGCGCAACGAAAGTCACTCGCGCGATCGCAGTTCGAGTGCTCGTGCGTACCGCGCCGATCCGGTCGATCGCTGACCTGCGGGGAGCTATCTCAGCGTGATCCCCACCACGCCGAAGAGGCGCCCGGTTCCGCTCTCGATGACTCGGCCGCCAACGATCTCTACGGGATCGCCCGTTGCGGGCATGTTTGGAAGCGATGCGTTCGTCATCGAGAACTTCTGCTTGGCTTTGCCCCCCGTGATGTCGAAGTTGAAGTTCAGGGTCGCAAAAAAGTTGTTGACCTTGATGTCGATTTGCAACGTGTTCATGGTGTTGGTGACCGGCGTGTCGTCGGCCTTGTTGGTGACGCCGGAGAGCTTCAGGGCGAACGTCACGGTGTTGGCCGACGCTTTGATCGCCACTTTGCCGGCCTTGGTGATCTGGATACTCGCAGGCGGCGGCGAGCCCGTGGGGTGGGTCAAGGCCGCTCCCCACTTGGCGGCCTTGGGGGGCGGTTGCACCGCCGCCGGAGCCACCGACACCAGAGCCACGGAGAGAGCAAGGGCTAGAAGGTAGATTCTCATAGAGACCTCATGGGTTGACAGAACAAGGTGGAAGATCGTGATGACGGTCGTTCGGCTAACAAGGTTCGGTGTCACCGTCAATAAAAAAATTCCACGGTGGAAGATTCCGCTTTTCGCGATGCGTCATCTCAGATTCCAAGCGATCGGGCATCAGCCGCGCCAACCTGGCGCAACACACGAGTCCTGCGTCGTAGAGTCCCTTCAAGATCGTCGAGGTGAACCGATCGCCCGTCGGGACGATGACCCGACCGCGGTTTCCAGACCATGACAGCAATCTCGCCATGGACAATGTTGGGTGCGGCCGCTACACGAGCCAACGTGAACCGCCGCGCGGCCATTGCCATCGACGACGACGAGCGCCGCCGCTACGTCGCCGAGGCGATGACGATCATCCTCATTTCGATCGGCGCCGACGGCTATCCGCATGCGGTACCGATGTGGTTCACCGTCGACGACGACGGCTGCGTGTACATGACCACCTACGGACGCTCGCAGAAGGCGGTGAATTTGCGACGCAATCCGCGCGCCGCCCTGCTCGTCGAGTCCGGGGTGCGCTACGATCAGTTGAAGGGCGTGCTGATCCGCGGTACCGCCGAGGTCCTCGACGATCTCGAGCTGTGCGTGCGGGTACTGTCGCGCATCCACGCCAAGCACGTCGGCGGTCTCGCCGAGGGGGTCGAGGAGGTCATGCGCGCACAGGCGCGCAAGCGCGTGGTTCTGAAGATCACGCCCGAGCGCGTCGCCAGCTGGGATCACGCGAAGCTCGAGGGCAGCTACTAGAGTCCACGCTCCCCTCCCCCCACTCGGAGCGCTGGCACCCGGGGTTACTCCTCCAGGGGGGTGACGGAGACGGTGATCGTGGTGCGGGTATCGGGGCCGACGTGGATCGTGACTTTGTGCTCGCCGAGGGTTTTGATCGGCTCGTCGAGAAGGACGCGGCGGCGCTCGATCGTGAAGCCGCGCTCCTCGAGAGCGCGATGAATATCTTGGTTGGTGACCGAGCCGAAGAGCTTCCCTTCCTCGCCGGCGCGCAACGTGAAGCCGAGCACCACCGTGCCGAGCTTGTCGGCGACCGCGGCCGCGGTCTTCTGCTCGCGCAACCGCTTGTCGGCCGCGACGCGCTTTTGGTGCTCGACCTCCTTGAGGTTCCGGCCGCTCGCCTCGATCGCCAGGCCGCGCGGCAAGAGGTAGTTGCGCGCATAGCCGGGCTTCACCTTGACGACGTCGCCGATGGTGCCGAGGTTCGGCACCTCTTCGCGGAGGATGACCTGCATCGACGACTCGTCAGCTCACCGACGCGAACGGTAACAGCGCGACGCTGCGCGCGCGCTTGATCGCCGTCGTCAGCCGCCGCTGATGACGGGAGCAGTTGCCGGTGATGCGGCTCGGGATGATCTTGCCACGATCACTGATGAAACTTCCGAGGACGCGCGTGTCCTTGTAGTCGATGTGGATGCCCTTTTCGGCGCAGAAACGGCAAACCTTGCGGCGCCCGGCGCCACGCCGACCCCGCGGCCCGCGGTCGTCGCGGCCACGACCTCGACCACGCCCGCCGCCGCCCGCTCCACTGCGCCCTCCCGAACGTCCCGGCATGCTCAGCTCACTCTCTACTCGGTGTCGCCGGCTTCCGCCGCGGTACCGAGCCCTTCCTCGTCTTCGTCGTCGACCTCACCCGCGCCGACGTCGCCGCTATCGTCGCGCGGTACCGCGCTCGCCGGCGGCGTGTCCTTTTCCTGGCGCACGGATACGAACCGCAGGACGGTGTCCGAGAGCTTGAGGTTGCGCTCGAGTTCAGCGACGGTCGCCGCTGTGCCCGTGTACTCGGCCAGAACGTAGTAGCCGCGCCGCTCCTTCTCGATCTCGTAGGCGAGCTCGCGCAGTCCCCACTCGTGAATGCCGCTGACCACGCCGCCGTTCCCCTCCAGGAGCTTGCGGACGCGCTCGATCTGCTCCTTGGTGCCTGCTTCCTGCAAATCGGCGCGGAACACGATCATGCTCTCGTACCGCCGTGTTTCGTTTCCTCGTGCCACCAAGCCTCCTTCGTAAACCGTCGCTTTCTATCTGAACGCTCCATCGATTGCCAGCTGCGAGCCCATACGCTCCGCCCCCAAACGATGCGAGCGATCAAGACGCGGATCGTCCTCGAACGCGACGCTAGGCGCTCTTGCCCTCTTTGCCTTCTTTGCCTTCCTTTTCCTTCTCCTTGGGCTCGACGGCACCCTCCACCGGCGCGGCGCCCTCGACGACACCCTCCACCGGCTCCGCCACCTTCACCTCCTCGACGGTCGGCGGCAGCACCGTGACGATGGCCTCGTTGCTCTCGAACACCGCCGAGACGTTCGGCGGCATTTGGAGATCGGCGAGGTGGATCGCGTCGTGAATCGCGAGCGCGCTGACGTCGACCTCGATGTACTGGGGAATGTCGCTCGGTAGGCACTCGACCTCGATTTCGCGAATGACGGGCTGCACGATCCCGCCTTCGGTGATGCCGATGGCCTTACCGACGAAATGCAGTGGCACGGTGACCTGGAGCCGCTGCGTCAGGTCGACCTCGTAGAAGTCGACATGGAGCACGTCACCCGAGACCGGATGCACCTGCACCTCGCGTACGAGCGCCACCTTGTGCTGGAGGTCGGCGGTCGGCGACTGAAAACGGATGAGGTGCGACCCCTCGAGGTTCGAGACGTGGGAAGTGAACTCCTTCCCGTCGACGGCGAGCGGCGTCGGCGCGCTCTTCGGGCCGTAGAAGACCCCGGGAATCTTCCCATCCTGTCGCAGCCGTCGCGCCGGCCCTTTGCCACGGCCGTTCCGCCCCTCGACGTTGAGTGCGATCTCCTCCATGCAACCCTCCTCGCCCGCTCAGATGAAGAGCGAGCTGATCGATTCCTCGTTGTGGATGCGCCGGATCGCCTCGCCGATGAGATGCGCAACCGAGAGCACGGCGATGTTCGGCGTCTGGCGCACGCTGTCACGCAGCGGAATCGTATCGGTGACGACGAGCTTCTTCAGCGACGAGCGCGCGATGCGCTCGAGCGCCGGACCGGACAGTACCGGATGCGTGCAGCAGGCGAAGACCTCCTGCGCGCCCGCGGCGTGCAGGGCGTCAGCAGCGGCGCAGATCGTCCCCGCGGTATCGACGATGTCGTCGATGATGACGGCGACGCGCCCGGTGACCTCGCCGATGATGTGCATCTCGGCGACCTCGTTGGCGGCGGCGCGGCGTTTGTCGATGATCGCCAGGTTGGCGTCCAGCCTCTTCGCGAAGGCGCGTGCCCGCTCGACGCCGCCGGCGTCCGGCGATACCACCGTCACCGGCTCGCCGTCGACTACGCGCTCGCGGATGTATCGCAGCAGCACCGGCGTCGCGTAGACATTGTCGACGGGGATGTTGAAGAAGCCTTGGATCTGGCCGGCGTGCAGATCCATCGTGAGCACCCGCGCCGCACCTGCCGTCGTGATGAGGTCGGCGACGAGCTTGGCGCTGATCGGTACCCGCGGCGACACTTTGCGATCCTGGCGTGCATAGCCGTAGTACGGCAGCACCGCGGTGATGCGACCGGCGGACGCGCGACGGAGCGCGTCCTGCATGAGCAACAGCTCCATGACGTGGTCGTTCGTCGGTGGACAGGTCGACTGCACCACGAAGACGTCGCCGCCGCGCACGTTTTCGGTGATCTCGACCGCAATCTCACCATCGCTGAAACGACCGACGCTGGCGCTCGCCAGCCGCGTGCCGAGATAGCGACACACCTCCTCGGCGAGGATGGGGTTCGAGCTGCCGGAAAAGATGATCACTTCGTCCTTTGCACGGAGCGCCATGACGTCGTCCTTTTGCTCACAACTGGGCGGGAAGGATTCGAACCTTCGATACCGGATTCAAAGCCCGGGGCCTTACCGCTTGGCGACCGCCCATCACGTTCGGATACCTCCGTCACCCGCGCGCCGGCGCAGGCTCATCGGGTTCAACGCCGCATTCTCTCCCGATCAGGCATCCTCTTGGTCGCAGGAAACTTCCGGAAAGCGTCGGAGTTTAGGCCGTGCTGCCCACGGGGTCAACCTCTGGTAGGCCGGTCCGGACGGCGTGCCCCGCGACCTCCGGCGCCCGCGTCCGCACGTCTGCGGCGAAGCGCTCCGCGTCGCCCCGGGACGACGCCGCGGCGGTCACCGCCGCGTGGCCTCGTCGCCGTCGGCCACCGGTAACGGTGCGAGCTCGGCGAAGGCGCGGAACCGGCCTTGCGGTCGACGTCGCGACCGACGGGACGGCGACGACCAGCGCGAGCGCCGCGAAGTCGGCGATCGGTTGCCCGTGCTCGCCGATGCCGCGCCCGCGCCCCGCACTTCGCTGCGCGTCGGCACGCCGCGCCCGACGGCATCTCACCCCGCGCTCGTCGCAGAGATCGTTGGACGCGAAGGCGGAGTCCAGCGCGGTACGGCTGGCATCGGAACAGCGTGCCGAGCGCGGCGCCGCGCGATCTCTCACCTTGATCTCACCGGATCGATGTGTCACTACCGCGCCGATGGAGGCGTTCGAGCGCGTCGCCCGCGCCGCCGTGGAAGACGCGCGCGCGCTGCTGCTGTCGACGTGGCGGGAGGCGAAGACAATTCACCACAAAGGCGCCGTCGACATCGTCACCGAGACGGATCATCGGGTCGAGGCGCTCGTGATCAGCCACCTGCGTCGGGCGTTCCCTGATCACGTGATCGTCGCCGAGGAGTCGTCCGCAGGCGCCGCGCTCGCGCCGCCACCGCGGGACGCGCACGTTTGGTACCTCGATCCGCTCGACGGCACCACCAACTTCGCGCACGCCTACCCACACTTCGCGGTCTCGCTGGCGCTCGGCCGCGGCTCCGACCTCGTCTTCGGGATCGTGCACGATCCGCTCCGCGACGAGACCTTCGTCGCCGAGCGCGGGCGCGGCGCGCGGCTGAACGATCTTCCGATCGGCGTCTCGGCGACCGATTCGCTGGACGACGCTCTCCTCGCGACCGGATTTCCGTACGACCGCCGCGAGCATCTCGACTTCTATCTCGGCTTCGCCGCTGATTTCATCGCACGCGCCCAGGGTGTGCGGCGCAACGGATCCGCGGCCCTCGATCTCTGCTACGTCGCATGCGGCCGGCTCGACGGGTTTTGGGAATGGAAGCTCCACCCCTGGGATACGGCGGCCGGTGCGCTCATCGTGCGCGAGGCGAGCGGGGCGGTGAGCGATTTCCGCGGTGGGGCGTTCGACCTGTTCGGCGAGCAAACGCTCGCCTCGAACGCGACGTTGCACGCGGAGATGGTGCGCGTCCTCGCGACGCGACTCGACGCGCCGGCGTAAACACGACTAGGAGGCGGACGTGACGGCGTTGGATCGATTTTCGTTGAACGGCAAGCGTGCGATCGTGACCGGCGCGAGCCGCGGCATCGGGCGCGCGATCGCCCTCGGATTCGCGGAAGCCGGCGCCGACGTCGCACTCGTCAGTCGCAAGCTCGAGTCGCTGCAGGCGGTCGCCAAAGAGATCGACGAGCGAACGCCGCAACGCGCCCTCCCGATCGCGTGCCACATGGGACGCGCGGCCGACGTCGACCGCATGGTCGAGGAAGTCCTCCGCGAGTGGGGCGCGATCGACGTCCTGGTCAACAACGCCGGCACGAATCCCGTCATGGGGCCGCTCACCGACATGGATCCGGCGGCATGGGACAAGATCATGGACGTAAACCTCAAGGGCCCGTATCTCGCCGCTGTCCGTGTGGCGCGCGCCATGATGGAGCGCGGCGAGGGCGGCAAGATCATCAACATCTCCTCGGCCGCGAGCTTCGACCCGGCGCCGATGCTCGGCGCCTACAGCATCAGCAAGGCTGCGTTGAACCATCTGACCCGGGTGCTCGCGAAAGAGTGCGGCCATGCGAAGATCTGCGTCAACGCGATCGCGCCGGGCCTCATCGAAACACACTTTGCAGCCGCCTTGATCACCAATCCCGCCATTCACCAGTCGGTCGTGCGCCAAACGCCGCTCGGCCGCCACGGACAGCCGGACGAGATCGTCGGCGCGGCGCTGCTTCTCGCGTCGAGCGCCTCGGACTTCATGACGGGCCAGGTCGTGGTCGTCGACGGCGGCGTCCGCATGTGAGCGCCCCTCCTACCTCATCGAGCGCGCGCGCTCGGTCTTCGGCCTCTGACGCGACGGCTTGCGCGTTGACCCTCCACCGCACGCATGGTACCGAATCCGCGCACCCATCCGCCGCGCTCTTCGCGCCCCCGTAGTGAAAAGGACATCACGAGGGTCTCCGGAACCCTAAGTCCCAGTTCGATTCTGGGCGGGGGCACTGCCTTGGGTCGGCTCATGCCCTACCCCGTCCGCGCCAGGCCCGGGATGCTTCCAGGAGCACGTGCGTCCACGCACTAAACAGGTCTTCCGACACCAAGATCACGCCATCGTCCGCCGCGAGCCTCCTGTCGCGGAGATGGGATGCGCGCGGCGGACCCGGACCCTTGTCAGGGCGTTATCCACAGAAGATCCGGGGAAGACGCGATGGCGGGTACGGGGTCGCACCGGCGTGGCGGATTGCCGGGTCCCTCGCGGCCTTCGCGTCCATCCAATGCTTGCAGATTCAGAATGTTAGGGGACTTCAAGGCGGGAATTGACGACCTCTGGGCGGTGCACTGTCGACTGGCCGACGCAAGTACTTGAATTCGGACGGGGCACCGATCCACAGCTTATCAACAGGCTGACGATTCGACGGCTTAGCTGTCTGTCGAGGCCGACGCCGGGGGTTCGCAGCTCGACGCCCGCGATCTCGGCGCGCGCAGCCGAATTCCTCAGCCGACCGCCGCGATCTCTTTCTCGTTGCGGGCGATGACGACCGTGAACAGCGAGCGCGGAGAGGTCTTGAACTTCTGTTCGATCGATACCGGAGCGCCATCGATGATGTCGACGAGCTTCAGGGTGGTCCGCCACCCGAGCTTGCGTGTGACGGGATCGGCGAGATCGACGAGTGGCCCGATGAGCGGTCGCTCGCTCCGGAAATGATTGATGATCACGAGCTTGCCGCCGGGTCGACACACGCGTCGCGCCTCGGCCATCATGCGTGCGGCGTCGGGTACGACGCTGACGACATGGAACGCCGTCACGTAGTCGAAGGAGTCCGACGGGAAGTCGAGATTGAGCGCATCCATCTGACGCAGGGTGATGTGATGCCAGCCGCGCTCGTGGATTTTCTCCGCCGCCTGATCGAGCATGTCCTGGGCGAGATCGATACCGACGACGTGGCAATCCGTCGGGTAGGCACTCAGCGACAGTCCGGTTCCGACGCCGAGTTCGAGCACGCGTGCCCCGGACGGGATGTGCAACGAGGCGATGACCCGCGCGATGCGTGGAAAGAAGATGCGTTCGAAAATCTTGTCGTAGAATCGGGAGAACTCGGAGTAGATCTTGCTCTGATGCGGATGAGCGTTCGTCTTCCCCACTCCGTTCGTCGAGCCCGCCATGCGTGTCCCCCCTACCGCTTGGCCCTTCACATCACGATAGCCGAATGACCCGAAGACGGAGTCCCCTCGGGTGGACGTTGCGGACGCCTCTTTCGACCCCCTAGGAGGCGTAGTGCTCAGGCGGCCGTAGCGCCGCGCAGCTGCCGTTTGAACGAGGTGATATCGCGCTTACGAAACCGCCACTGCCGTCCCTGCTTGAAGGCCGGCAGCAGATGCTTGCGGGCGAATTCGTTGACCGTATCCGGACTCACGTCGAGGATCTGCGCCACCTCTTTGCTGTTCAGATAAATGTCGTCCCGGTCGAACATCGGGCGCGCGCTCTCCTTGGCGTGGAATGCCAGCGGCTATACCACGCGGCGAAAAATACGGTCAAGGCAGTGGCGCTGGTCTGGCGTCCGAAGAGAGGCTTAACTATCTAATATAACGTAGCTTTTCTTGTATCGGCGAACGTGGGCGGCCGCGCCGGCATGGCCTATGACATGCGCAGCGCCGGCTCATGAGGCGGCACGCTGGGCGCGCGGCGGCGTCGACTTCGAGCGCTCGAATGCGAGGACGATCGGACTTGCAACGAAGATCGACGAGTACGTGCCGATGAGGAAGCCGACGAGCAGCGTAAAGGCGAACCCGTGAATCACGCTCCCGCCCAAGAGATACAGCGCCAGAATGACGAGGATTGCGGTACCCGTCGTCAAGACGGTGCGAGACAGTGTCTCGTTGATGCTTTGGTTGATGATGGTCGCGAGCGGCAGGCGACGTGACTTGCGCATGTTCTCGCGGATGCGATCGGAGACGATGACGGTATCGTGCACGGAAAAGCCGACGATCGTCAGCAGCGCCGCGACGATGGTGAGATCGAACTCGTAGTTCGCGATGACGAGCGCTCCAGCGGCCACGATGACGTCGTGTAGCAACGCTACCGCGGCGCCGACCCCGAAGCGAATCTCGAACCGCAGCGCAATATACGATCCCATCATGATCGTGGAGAACAGCACCGCGAGGAGCGCTTTTTGCCGCAGCTCCTTTCCGACTCGTGGACCAACCGTCTCGTTGCGAAGGACCTCGTACGAGGTCGTGCCGAAGGTCGCGTCCAGCTGCTTTTTGATCTTTTCTCCGAGTCCGCTCAGGTCGGCCGCGGACTCGGGAATACGGAGCAGGTACTCGCCTTTCGTGCTGCCGAAGTCCTGCACCGACGCCTCCCCGGCCACACTACCGAGCACGTTTCGGATCGCGCTCACTTCGACCGGGTCGTGAAATCGGATGTGCAAGAGCGTTCCACCGGCGAAGTCGATACCGTAGCGGGGACCGAAGATCGCCATCGCCAACAGGCCGAGGACGGTGAGTACGCCCGAGAAGATGTACGCGTACCGCCGGTTGCCGACGAAATCGATGTTGACGTCCGGCTTGATGAGCTGAAGCATGCGGTCTCCCTTAGATGCTGATCGTCGTCAGGCGTTTGTTCGCGAGTCGATAGTCGTAGACGATTCGCGTACAGACGACGGCGGTGAACACTGATGTGAAGAGTCCGATCACCAACGTGATGGCGAAGCCCTTCACGGGACCGGACCCGAACTGGAAGAGGATGATGCCCGAAAGAAAGGTCGTGATGTTCGTATCCAAAATGGCCGGAAGCGCGCGCGCATAACCCGCCTCGACGGCGGCGCGCACCGTTTTGCCCGATCGGAGCTCTTCGCGGATGCGTTCGTTGATGAGCACGTTGGCATCGACGGCCATTCCCAGCGTCAGCACCAACCCCGCGATCCCCGGCAAGGTGAGCGTGGCCTCGAAGGCGGCGAGCGCGGCGATGATGAAGAGTACGTTCAGAATGAGCGCGCCGTCGGCGAGCAGTCCCGCACCCCGGTAGTAGATGATCATGAAGAGGACGACGAGCGCCCCGCCGACGGCGAACGAGAGCAGCCCCTGTCGAATCGAGTCGCGTCCGAGCGTCGGGCCGACGGTCCGTTCCTCTGCGAGCGTCACGGGCGCCGGAAGCGCGCCCGCGCGCAGCACGATCGCCAGGTCGCGTGCTTCGCGGAGATCGAAGTTGCCGGTGATCGACGCCCGGCCGCCCGCGATGCGCTCGCGGATCACCGGCGCCGAGTAGACGGTCTTGTCGAGTACGATGGCGAGCTGCCGGCCGACGCTCGCGGACGTGATCTGCTCGAAGAGCTTCGCCCCTCGGCTGTTCAACATGAGCTCGACGTACGGTCCCTCGAGCTGCGTGGCCGGCCGGACGCGCGCATCGGCGATGACCTCGCCGGTCATGAGCGTCTTGCGCTCGAGGGTGTACGGAACCTTGGTCCGCGTGCGGCCCGATATCGCATCCCGTTCTTGGCCATACAGTACTTCCGTACCGGCCGACGGTTTGGTGGAATCGGCCGTATTGGCGACGAGCTTGAATTCGAGCACGGCCGTCTTGCCGATCAGATCTTTCGCGCGTTGCGGGTCTTGGATGCCGGGGAGTTGGATGAGAATGCCGTCGTTACCGCTGCGCTGAATCAGTGCTTCGCGTACTCCGAACTGATCGATGCGATTGCGGATGGTCTCGATCGATTGATCGACGGCGAACTCACGGATGCGGCGTTGCTCGTGATCGTCGAACGCCAAGACGACCTCGCCGGCGTCGGCGTTCGGATCGCTGCTGAAGACGAGGCTCGGAAACTTCTCCTTGACCAGCTCCGACAGTGCCGAGTTCTTGTCGGGGCTCTGCAGGCGGAGATGGATCCGGTTTCCCTGCCGCTCCAGTTTCGCGGTCATGATCTGCGCCGCCGAGAGCTCGCGTTTCAGGTCTTCCATCGCGCCACCGAGGGCGTTCTCCACGGCCTTGTCGATCTCGACCTGAAGGATCAGGTGAATCCCTCCCTGAAGGTCGAGGCCGAGCCGGATGGCCTCTTTCGGAAGGAACGACGGCCACCACGGCGGCAGCGGCTGCACGACCGTGGGTGCGATATACGCGAAGCTGCCGAGCAGTAGCGCGACCACCAGCAGCACTCGATACATCAACTTCATGACTTCTCCTTGCCCTTGTCACCGTCGTCCGGCTTGCCGGCCCGCACGACGTTTGCGACCTGCGCGCGATCGACGCGGACGCGGACGTTCGGCGCGATCTCGACCACCAACACCTTGTCGGCGATCGACTGAATACGTCCGTACAGGCCGCCGTTGGTGACGACCTCGTCATTGCGCTTGAGGTTCTCGATCATCGTGTCGTGCTCGCGCGTGCGCTTCTGCTGCGGGCGAATGAGCAGAAAGTACAGCACGATGAACATCAGCGCGATGGGCATGATGCTGACGAGGGGGCTCGGCCCTGCCGCCGCTCCGGCGCTCTGGGCGTATGCTAGTCCGGCCATGAGTGTCTTTCCTCCCCGACGACGCCGGCGGCGAACGCCCCGAATGCGTCCGCCACGATGGCCGTCCGCATGTCTTGCATCAGCCGCTCGTAGTAGGTGACGTTGTGCATGGTGTTGAGCGTGACGGCGAGTGGTTCCCGGGCCATGTGGAGATGCCGGAGATATGCTCGGCTGAAGCGGCTGCACGTATAGCACGCGCAACGCTCGTCCGCCGGCCTGGGATCGTCCGCGTAGCAGGCGTGGCGTAGCACCACGGTGCCGGCGCTGGTGAAGAGCGCACCGTTTCGCGCGTGACGGGTCGGCAAGACGCAATCGAAGAGGTCGATGCCGGCGCCGACGAGCCGTGCGAGGTCCTCGGGTGTCCCGCTCCCCATGAAGTAGCGCGGCCGATCGGCGGGCAAGAGCGGCGCGGTCACCGCCGCCACCGCCCACGTCACCTCGCGCGGCTCGCCGACCGACAGCCCGCCGAGTGCGTAGCCGTCGAAGCCGAGCGCGACCGTCGCGCGTGCGCTCTCGGCACGCAATCCGAGGTCACTGCCGCCCTGGACGATGCCGAACACGGCCTGCTCGGGGTGTGATCGCGTGGCGACGGCGCGCGCCGCCCAACGCGCGCTACGCTCCGTGGCGGCGAGCACCACGTCGCGTGGTGCGCCGCCCGGCGGGCATTCGTCGAGGACCATCGCGACGTCACTGCCGAGCGCCTCTTGAATGCGCATGGCCTCTTCGGGGCCGAGAAAGTGCGTGCTCCCATCGAGGTGCGATCGAAAATCGACGCCTTCCTCGCGGACGCGCGCCAGCGTCGCGAGCGAGAAGATCTGGTACCCACCGCTGTCGGTGAGGATCGGGCCGTCCCACCCCATGAAGCGGTGCAGCCCGCCGAGGCGCGCGATCACGTCCGCACCCGGCCGGAGCGAGAGGTGGTAGGCGTTCGCCAACACGATCTCGGCGCCGCACTCGCGTAGATCGCGGGGCGTGAGACCCTTCACGCTGCCATGCGTCGCCACCGGCATGAAGGCCGGGGTCGCCACCTCGCCGTGCGCGAGCGTGAGACGGCCGACACGCGCGCCCGAGCCGACCGCCTGATGCAGGATGCGGAACCCGCTCACTGGATCAGCATGGCGTCGCCGTAACTGTAGAAGCGATAGCCGTCGCGGCTCGCGGTGCGGTACGCGGCGAGAATCGCATCGGTGCCGGCGAACGCCGCAACCAGTGCGAGCAGGCTCGATCGCGGCAGGTGGAGGTTCGTCATCAATGCGTCGACGGCGCGGAAGCGATAGCCGACGCCGATGACGAGCGCGGTGCGCCCCGGACCCGGTCGGATCGTGCCGTCGTCGTCGCTCGCGCTCTCGAGCGCGCGTACGGCGGTCGTCCCGACCGCGACGATCCGCCGGCCCGCGGCGCGTGCGCGGGCGATCGCCGCTGCGGTGGGCGCCGGCACGTCGTAGCGCTCGGCCGGAACTTCGTGATGCGCCGAGCCGGCGCGCAGCGGCAGGAAGGTTGCGGGGCCGACGAGCAACGTGACCGCGACCGTCTCGACGCCGCGAGCAGCGAGCGTCGCGAGCAGATGCGGCGTGAAGTGCAGCCCCGCGGTCGGTGCCGCGACCGCGCCCGACACACGCGCGAAGACCGTCTGGTAGCGCGCGTGATCCTCGGGCAGCGGACCGTCGGGCCGGCGAATGTAGGGCGGCAGCGGCAACTCACCACGGCGACGGAGCACCTCGCCGAGATCGCCGTCCGCCTCGAGGAGGATCTCCCGCAGAGGACCGTCGTCCGTCGCCCCGTACCACACGCCCTCGAGGTCGGGTGCGAAACGCAAACGCTCGCCGTCGCGCATCCGTCCTGCGCGTCGGGCGAGACAGCGCCACGTTCCCGCGGATTCGCCGGGTTCGGTGAGGAGTACCTCGACCGAGCCGCCGCTGACACGTCGACCGTGGAGCCGCGCCGGCATGACCTCGGCGTCGTTCACGACCAGGAGATCGCCCGGACGCAACCACTCTGCGAGATTGCATACGGCGGTGTGCGCCGCGACGCCGCGGCCGCGCTCGACCACCATGAGCCGCCCGCCGTCGCGGTCGGGCGGCGGGCGCTGCGCGATCTGCGCCGGGTCGAGTGCATAGTCGAGCGCCGCCGGATCCATGATCGATCCGCTCGTCTAGCGCGGAAGAACCAGGGAATCAAACCAGCATCAACGCTCGAGTTTGTGCATGAGGGACGTGAGGAGATCGATCGGCACCGGAAAGATCGTCGTGGTATTGTTGCCGGCAGCGACCTCGACGAGGGTTTGCAGATACCTGAGCTGGATCGCCGTCGGGTGCGTCTCGATGATGCGCGCCGCGTCGGCGATGCGTTGCGCCGCCTGAAACTCGCCTTCGGCGGCGATCACCTTGCCACGCCGTTCGCGCTCGGCCTCCGCTTGTCGCGCCATCGCCCGCTGCATGGCCTCGGGCAAATCGATGTGCTTGAGTTCGACGAGCACGACCTTCACCCCCCAGGGCTCGGTCTGGGCGTCGAGAATGGCTTGAATCTGCGCGTTGATCTTGTCGCGCTCGGCGAGCAGCTCGTCGAGCTCCCCTTGACCGCACACGCTGCGCAAGGTCGTCTGTGCGAGTTGCGACGTCGCGAACAGGTAGTTCTCCACCTCGACAACGGCGCGGTTGGGATCGATGACGCGGAAGTAGAGCACCGCGTTCACCTTCACCGAGACGTTGTCCTTGGTGATGACGTCTTGCGACGGGACGTCCATCGTGATCGTGCGTAGATCGATCTTGAGCAACTTCTCGATGCCCGGGATCACGTAGATGATGCCGGGGCCGCGGTGACTCACCAAGCGACCGAGGCGGAAGATGACGGCGCGCTCGTACTCGCGGAGGATTTTGAGACCGCTCACGAGGAAGAGCCCGGCAAAGACCACCACGACCATCACGGGTTCGAGTCCGAACATCGACGACCTCCTCTCGGTCTGTGTGAGCGTTGCGCTACGCGCGTCCCGGTGACACGCGCCGGACACGGAGGCGCAATCCCGGCTCGATGCGCACCACCTCGACACGCTCGCCGAGCTCGAGGGCGGCGTCGCTGATCGCCTCCCAATGCTCCCCATGCACGAACACCCTGGCGCCGCCCGCGAGTGTTTCACGGACGACGCCGATTTCTCCCACCAATCCTTCGGCGCCCGTCGCCACCGGACGCCGCTGCGCGCGCATGACGAGGTAGCCGATCGTGAGCATGGCGCCGCTCACCGCCACGATCGCGGCGACGACGATCGTCCGATCTACGGCGATCGTCGACTCCGGAGTGTCGAAGAGGAGCAACGATCCGAGCGCGAACGCCACGATGCCGCCGACACCGAGCACTCCGAAGCTCGGCACGAACGCCTCGGCGACGACGAGCACCGCGGCGAACAGCAGCAAGAGGACGCCCGTCGAGTTGATCGGCAATACCTGGAACGCGGCGAGCGCGAGCAGGAGCGAGATGCCACCGACGACGCCCGGTAGCACCAGTCCGGGATGCGAGATCTCGACGTAGAGGCCGAGCAGGCCCGCCATGAAGAGGAGATACGAGACGTTGGGATCGGCGATGAGATCCAGCACGCGATCCTTCAGGCGCATCTCGAGGCGCACGACTTCGGTCGCCCCGCCGAGCGCGAGCCGTACCGTGTGATCGCCGACCTGCACCTCGCGCCCGGACGAGGCCGCGAGCAGAGCCGAGAGATCGGGCGCGACGAGATCGACGACCTTCTTTGCCACCGCTCCGGTTTCCGTCAACGTCACGCTCTCGCGCACCGCCTTTTCCGCCCATGCGACGTTGCGGCCACGCCGCTCGGCGATCGACTTGCCGAACGAGGCGGTAAAATTCTCGATCTTCTTCCGCATGTCCCCGCCGACGTCGCCGCCCGCCGCCCCAACCGGATGCGCGGCGCCGATCGTCGTCCCCGGCGCCATCGCAGCGACGTGCGCCGCCATCGTCACGAACACGCCAGCCGAGGTCGCGCTCGCGCCCGCAGGCGCGACGTAGACGATGACCGGGAGGGGCGCTCCGAGAAGCTCCTTGACGATGCGCTTCGTCGACGTCAGCAAGCCGCCCGGCGTGTCGAGCTGGATGACCAGCGCCTCCGCGCCGTCGTTGGCGCTGGTCGCGACGCTCTCACGAATGAAGTCGTCGACCGCCGGATTGATCGCGCCGTCGATCACGATGAGGTTCACGCGCGCCGACGCCTCGCGCGCGAGCGCGAGGGCGAGGCCGACGAGAGCGACGCACAGGCTGCGCCGGGTACCATGCCGTGGAGCGGGCCTCATCGTGGCAGTCCGAGCGCACGCATGACCTGCTGGATGTCCTCCCAGACCACGCGCTTCTCCGCGGGATTCCGCAACAGGTATGCGGGATGGAAGGTCGGCATCAGCGGGATGCCGTGGTAGTCCGTCCACGCACCACGCAGCCGCGTGATCGGCGTGCGGGTCTTGAGCAGGGTCTGCGCGGCGAACGTCCCGAGGGCGACGATCGCCTTCGGTTGAATGAGCGCGAGCTGCCGGACGAGGAACGGCTCACAGGAGGCGATCTCGTCGGGCTCGGGATTGCGATTCTGCGGCGGCCGGCACTTGATGATGTTGGCGATGTAGACGTCCTCGCGCCGCAGTTTCATACCCTTGGTGATGATCTCGGTGAGGAGCTGGCCGGCGCGTCCGACGAACGGCTCGCCCCGGAGGTCCTCGTCACGCCCCGGGGCCTCGCCGACGAACACCAGCTCCGCGGCGGGGTTGCCGACTCCGAAGACCAGGTTGGTCCGATGCGGGGCGAGCTTGCAGCGCGTGCAGTCGCCGATTGCGGCGCGCAGCTGCGGCAGGTCGCTCGCGGCGCGCACGGCGGGTGATACGAGGAGATCCAGCATGTCCGGCGCCGCCGACGCCGCAACGGGCGGCGCCGCCGCGGTGGGTCTTCCGGCCCCCGCGACGGGTCCGTCCATTCGGGGGGTCTGACGCGGTGTCGTGGTCAGCGTCACCGAATCGTCATCGATCGCGTCCGTCGCCGGCACGGTGCTGCGCCCGTCGGCCGCCATCGCGTCGACCTCGACGCCCGTGTCCCGACACCACTCCAGGCGCGCCCGCAGCGCGGCGACGAGTTCGAGCAACGTCTCGCGATCGCTCATGGGTGCGGCCGCCATGGTGCAACTCCGCGGTTGTCGCCCCGAGGGGCCGAGAGTAGACTTTCAGCGATGGTCCTCGTCATCCTCGGCGTCGTCGCCACCCTGTTACTACTCGTACCCGGCGAGGCCCACGCGTGGGGACCGGTCACCCACCTGGTGCACGGAGCGACCGTGTTGTCGCGTCTTACCACCCTCGCGCCGGCCCTTCAAGAAATCCTGCGTGCCAACGCCGAGTCCTACCTCTACGGCTGCGTCGGCGCCGACATCATTCAGGCGAAGAAGTTCACGCGCGATCTCCGCTACCACTGCCACTCGTGGGCCGTCGGTTGGCAGGTGCTCGCCGGGTCGCGCGACGATACCGAGCGCGCGTTCGCATATGGCTACCTGACTCACCTCGCCGCCGACACGTACTCGCACAACTACTTCGTACCGTTGCAGCTCCTCGTCAGTTACCGCGCGCGCGCACTGAAGCACGTCTACTGGGAGGCCCGCTTCGACGCCATGCAGCCGCCTGCCGACTGGCGGCGCGTGCGCGCCGTCGTGAGCCAAGCCTATCGGGGGTGCGATGATCTCATGGAGCGCACGGTCGAGCGCACGCTGTTCTCCTTCAAGACCAACAAGCGCATCTTCAACTCCGTCATGGCGCTGCACCGTTACGAGCAGTGGCGACGCCTCATGCAACGAGTCGGTACGCGCTCGCGATATCCGCTCGGCCACGACGAGGTCGCTCGCTACGATGAGCTCTGCAGCGATGCCGCCCTCGAGATGCTACGCCGCGGTCGCGACGCGCGTTGTGTCGCCGCCGATCCGACCGGCCGCGAGAACATCGCGCGCGCGG
The DNA here is from genome assembly GCA_041476145.1 of Binatia bacterium. Taxonomy (GTDB): domain Bacteria; phylum Desulfobacterota; class Binatia; order UTPRO1; family UTPRO1; genus DP-19. Next base: position 38,846 of record JBGOSW010000003.1, on the reverse strand, counting down.
AGCTGATCCGAAAGCGCCTGCGCGCCCTGCACCGCCGTCACAAGCTGACGCCCAGCGTGCAGGAGGCGATTCTCGCCAAGGTCGTCCCCGAGCTGAAGGCGGCGATTTAATAGATCTTGCCCCCGTGCGCCGCGCGCTGCGCGCGCGTGCTCCGATGGGCGTCGCCTCGCGGGGTGAACCCGCAAGGCTCCCGGCACACCTCTCTACTGCGGGCGCACCTCCACCTCTCCGGCTGCCGCTTTACCGGCGCGGGCGGAGGCGGCGGGATTCGGCGCGGAGGGCGGTGCGGGGGGCGCGTAGGTCGCGGACGCGGTCGAGGATCGCGCCGGCGACGTCTTCCTTCGACATCTTGTCCAGGCGCTCGACGCGACCGGTACGGTCGATCAGGGTGACGACGTTGGTGTCGACGTCGAAGCCGGCGTCGGGAGCGGTCACGTCGTTCGCGACCATGAGCTGCACGCCCTTCGCCTGGAGCTTGCGACGGGCGTTGGCGACGAGATCGCGGGTCTCGGCGGCGAAGCCGACGAGCAGGCGTTGTCCGGGGAGTGCGCTGATCCTGGCGAGGATGTCGGGATTGGCCGTCAGACGGAGGTCGAGTTCGCCGCGGCCGCGCTTGATCTTGTGGCGCGCCACCTCGACCGGGCGATAGTCGCCGACGGCCGCCGCCATGACGACGCAGTCGGCCGCCGCGGCGTGCTGCAGCGCCGCCTTCTCCATCTCGCGCGCGCTCGTGACGTGCACGCACTCGATGCCACGCGGATCCGCCAACGCGGTCGGCCCGGTGACGAGCGTGACGTGCGCACCGCGCCGCCGCGCCACCTTGGCGACCGCGAAGCCCATCTTGCCGGACGAACGATTGGCGAGATGGCGCACCGGATCGAGTGCTTCCCACGTGGGGCCGGCGGTGACGAGGACGTGTCGATCGGCGAGGCTCTTCTCGCTCACCGCGACCGCAACCTCCTCGACGAGCACGCCGGGCTCGGGGAGCCGTCCCGCTCCCTCGTAGCCGCACGCGAGCGCGCCACTGTCGGGCTCGATCAGCAGACGGCCGGTCTCGCGCAGGCGGGCGACGTTCGCCTGTACCGTCGCGTTCTCCCACATGTGCACGTTCATCGCCGGCGCAACGAGCACCGGCGCACGCGTCGCGAGCACGACCGTGGTCAGGAGGTCATCGGCGATGCCTGCGGCGAGCTTGGCGATGACGTTCGCCGTCGCGGGCGCGACGAGCAGTGCATCCGCGGTATCGGCGAGCCGGATATGGCCGATCTCCGACTCCTCCGTGAGGTCGAAGGTGTGGCGCGCGACCGGGCGCCCGGAGAGCGTCTGTAGAGTCAGCGGCGTCACGAATTCCTCCGCCGCGCGGGTGAGGATGACCTGCACGGTCGCGCCCGCTTGCGCCAGAAGGCGCACCGTCTCGCAGATCTTGTACGCGGCGATGCCGCCGCTGACGCCGACGACGATCGTCTTGCCGCGCACGCTCATACGTCGCTCGCCCCCACGCGGCTCTCCTCGCTCGCTCGAATGTCGCGGAAGCTTACGTTCTCACGCAGAAGGAACACAACCCCCAAAACGATCTGCGTCAGCCACTGCACGACCCAGACGACGAACGAGTACGGAATCGCCTCGGCGCGGTCGACGCCGAAGAGCGCCAGCGCGACGATGCAGCCCGCCTGGAACGTTCCGATGAAGCCCGGCGCCGACGGCGCCGACACCGCGCCGGCGACGACGGTCTCCACTGCGAGCGCACCGCTGACGAATGGAACCGGAAGCCCGCACGCGATGAGGCCGAAGCCGAATAGCGACGCGGTCACCAACCAGAGGTAAAAGGAATACAGCACGACGTGCAGCAACGCCGTGCCGCCGCCGATGCCTTGGAGACCGTCGATGAAGCCGTGCGTCGCCGCATCGGCACGGGTGCGCATGGCGGCGGGAAGCAGCCTGAACGCGCCGCTCATGAAGCGTAGCGCGACCGGGTGCCGACGTTGCAACGCGAGGACGAGCGCCATGGCCGCGAGGGCGACGACGAGAAACGCGATGCCGCTGCGGCGGATGGTGTCGGAAACCGGCACGAGCAGGACGACCGTTCCGAGCAAAGCGAGGATCGTCACCAGGTCGAGCAGCCGCTCGAGGAGCACCGAGCCGAAGACGCTGCTTGCCGGAAGTCGCGTCCGCCGTGCCAGAAGCACGGGACGCACGACCTCTCCGACGCGCAACGGCAGGACCATGTTGCAGAAGAACCCAATGGAGGTAGCGGACAACAAGGGCAAAAACGCTACGTCGCCGAGCGGGCGCAGGAGCAGCCGCCAGCGTTGGCACCGGATCACGACGGTGTACGCCGACAGCAGCATGAGCGGCACCACGTAGACGTACTGCACGCGCGCAAACGCCTCGCGGACGTGACCCCATTCGCTGCGCGGCGGGAAGGCGAAGTACAGCGCCACCACCGAGATCGCGATGCCGAGCGCGACGCGGACGCCGCGGCTCATCGCCCGTCCTCGATCCGTCTCACGGCAGGCGCCACTCCAGGGCGAGTAGCACGGCACCCGCGACCATCAGCGCCCCCCCCCGCCAGGTCCAGTTGCCGTCCAGGACCACGCCGGCCCCGAGCAAGGTCAGGAAGACGCCGAGCACACCGAAAGGCGGTCTCCGCGACACGCGCGTTCACGCCAGCTGGCGCACGATCGCGGCGGCGCGTTGCAGCGCCGTCACGTTCGCCAGCACGGCAACGGCGAGCACGCCGCCGACGAGCAAGCCGTACGCCGCCGCCGGCGCACAGGTGAGGTGCGCGGCGAGGCTGCCGGTCAGCGACCCCATGCCGATGATCACGTAGCGTTCCGGCCGTTGCAGTAGGCCGATCGCGCACGCAACGCCGAGACCCTCGCCGCGGGCGCGCGTATAGCTCACCATGAACGCGCCGAAGGCCGCCGCGAGCACCGCCCAGAGCGCCCAGCCGTCGCGGAAGTAGACCGCCAATCCGAGAAAGACCACGCACTCACCGTAGCGGTCGACGACCGAATCGACGAAGGCGCCGCGCGCGCCCGCGGCGCCACACTTGCGTGCCATCGCACCGTCGAGGACATCGAGCGTTCCTCCGGTCAGCAGCAGCCATCCTGCCGTGAAGAGCCACGCCCGCGCGTAGGCCACGCCACACAGCACGCTGATCCCGAACTGTACGGCGGTGACCCAATCGGCGCGGATACCCGCCGCGAGCAGCGCATCCACCAGCGGATCGACTCGCTCCCGAAACCACGTGCGCAGTCCGATGCCGAGCAGGCCCTGCGCGAGCGGCGCATCCTGCTCTTCCCGCCGCAGCACGGGAACGACCTCACGCGTGACGACGACACCGAGAAAGCCGGCCACGCCCGCGGCGAGCCAAGGATGGCACATGCCCGCCGCGCTACCCGGCCTAGTGGTCGATCTCTCCGCGGATGAACTTCTCGACGAGATCACGCGCGAGGTCGTCGGTGATCTGCGTCGGCGGATGCTTCATCAAGTAGGCCGAGATGCTGCGCAGCGGGCCGCCGATTCCACGATCGCGCGCCAGGCGGCAGCAGCGGATCGCGTCGATCGCCACGCCCGCGGAGTTGGGGCTGTCCTGGACCGACAACCGCAGCTCGAGGTCCATCGGCACGTTCCCGAACGCGCGGCCCTCGATGCGGAGGAAGCAGATTTTGTTGTCGCCCTGCCACGGTACGTAGTCGCTCGGACCGATATGGACGTCGCGCGCCGGCAATCGCTCGGGGATCACCGCTTGCACCGCTTCGGTCTTCGAGACCTTCTTGGAGCCGAGTCGGCTCCGGTTCAGCATGTTGAGGAAGTCGGTGTTGCCACCGGTGTTGAGTTGGTAGGTGCGCTCGATCTTGACGCCGCGGTCGGTGAAGAGCTTGGCGAGACTGCGGTGAACGATCGTCGCGCCGAGCTGCGACTTGATGTCGTCACCGACGACCGGGATGCCGCGACTGGCGAAGCGCTCGCCCCACGTCGGGTCGGAGACGATGAAGACGGGCATGCAATTGACGAGGCTCGTACCGGTTTCCAGACAGGCCATGGCGTAGTGCTCGCCAGCCTTCTGGCTGCCGACGGGGAGATAGCTGATCACCACCTCGGTGCGCGTCGCCTTCAGCACGGTGGCGACGTCGACCGGTGACAGATCGGCCGGCACGAACGTCTCGTCGGCGGGATAGTCGGCCATGTGCTCGGAGACGCCGTCGAGCACCGGACCCATCTCGACCGTCACGCCGAAGTCAGGCAGTTCGCGCTGGATCTCGATCGCCTTGTTGGGCTTGGCGAAGATCGCCTCGTGTAGAGGTTGGCCGACCTTGCGCTCGTCGATGTCGAAGGCGCAGGCGATCTCGATGTCTTCGGGCCGGTAGCCGCCCAGATCGTCGTGCATCAGGCCGGTCGCGTTGCGCTCCACGCTCCCGTTCAGGCGTCGATAGTGCTCGATGCCCTGGACGAGGCTGCTCGCGCAGTTGCCAACCCCGACGATGCCGACCCGGATCTTGCTCATAGCCTCTTCCCCTGCCACCGCGCGCTCAGACGGGGCAATATGCCGCAATGTCCGGCGCGCAATCAGCGACCCGAAAATCGCTCGAAAATCAGGCGCGTCATAACGGACCGTCCCCATGTTGTAAAGGGACGTCGCGCGTCTGGGGTCCTCGACAGACTCGGTGATACGTGCACCGACCGCGCGTCTCGAACAACCAGGGGCAGGTTATTTCTTGCGGAAACGCGACGGGAACCCCGGCTCGAACGCGCGGTCAGGATGAATCCGCTGCGCTTTCACGATCAGTTGCTCCTCGGATTCAGGATCGTCGGGGTTGGGCACGCAGCAGTCGACGGGACACACCGCCGCACACTGCTCCTGATCGAAGAAACCGACGCACTCCGTACATTTCTCCGGCACGATGTAATAAATGTCCGCCGCGATCGCCGGATGTCGCTGTCCCTCGTTATCCCACTCGGCTCCACCCTCGTAGATGGCCGTATTCGGGCATTCCGGCTCGCACGCGCCGCAGTTGATGCACTCCTCGGTGATCATGGTGGACATGCCAGGGTCTCCTTCGGTGGAGCGTCCACGGCTAACATGTGAGATCCGTACGGTAAAGACCGCACCTGACTCACGATCCCGCCGTGGCCCCCTGATCGCCGCGTTCGAGCGCCGACATGACCTTCTCGGCGATCGCCGCAAAGGCGGCGCCCACCGGGCTCGCAGGATCCACGAGCACCATCGGCGCGCCACGGTCCATGCTGGCGCAGATCTCCGCGACCAGCGGGATCTCGCCGAGGAACTCGACTCCGAGCGCCGCCGCCTCGCGACGTCCGCCCTCACGTCCAAACACGTCCTCGCGCGTGCCGCAGCTCGGACACTCGTAGTAGCTCATGTTCTCGACGATCCCGAGCACCGGCGCATTCACGGTCTGGAACATCGCGATGCCGCGCTGCACGTCCCGGAGCGCCACGTCCTGCGGCGTCGTGACGATCACGCCTCCGGTCACGGGCACCTGCTGCACCAACGTGAGCTGCGCGTCGCCGGTGCCGGGTGGCAGATCGATCACGAGAACGTCGAGCGTCCCCCAGATCACGTCCTTCAGAAACTGCCGCACGATGCTCATGACCATCGGTCCGCGCCAGATCACCGGGGACTTGTCGTCGAGGAAGAACCCCATGGAGATGAGCGCCAGGCCGTGACGCTCGACGGGAAAGATCTTGTGCCCCTCGGTCATCCGCGGGCGCGCGTCGGGAACTCCCATCATGAAGGGTACACTCGGGCCGTAGATGTCGGCATCGAGAAGGCCGACACGGTACCCACGCGCCTGCAGCGCGAGCGCTAGGTTCACGGCCACCGTCGATTTTCCGACGCCGCCCTTGCCGCTCGCAACCGCGAGGATACGGGCCACCCCCGGCAACGGCGCGCGCTCGTCGAACGGGCTTGCCGCGGCGGCCTGCTCATGCTCGGCGGCACCGACGACGACTTCGACGACCTCGACGCCTGGAATCGAGCGCACCGCTGACTCGACGGCGGTGCGTAACGCCGCCACCACTTCGAGTTTCGCGGTCCCGGGCGTCACCGTTATCCGCACCCGCCCGCCCGCGACCTCGACGTCGCGGACGGCGCCGAGCGTCACGATGTCGCGCTGGTATCCCGGGTAGCGGACTTGCGCGAGCCGCGCGCGGATGTCGTCGATCGTCGCCACGAGCGTGCCCGAAGTCGGCTCACCCTATTCGCGGTCGGCGGCAAAGGCAACGCACCTGTCGCGCGGGCGCCGCTCGACGTCACGCTGCATGTTGCCGCGACGTTCATTCCAATCGGCGGCGGACCGCGGCGCTGCGACGCCCATTGGCGCACGGGGCTGGCGGCGTCACCTTGACAATCCGAAATGATTGCCATTAGGTGACGCCGACCCATCGTCGCCGTCCGCGCCTCGAAGAAGGATACGGGAGTGAGCGAATCCCATGACTCGCGCGAGCGCAGCACCCTGATCCGCTCCAATGGCGCTGCGGCGCTCGGCCTCATCGCCGCCGACCTCGTCCAGGTCGAGGAGAAGCTCGGCGAGCTCCTCGTCTCGCGTGAGCCGCTGCTCTCCGAGATCTCCGTTCACTTGATCAGCGGCGGCGGTAAGCGCGTCCGGCCGGCGGTCGCCCTCTTGGTGTTCAAGGCGTGCGGCGGTGACGACGTCGTCGACATGATCGACGTCGCGGTCGCGCTCGAGCTCATCCATTCGGCGACGTTGCTGCACGACGACATCATCGACGGCGGCAAAACGCGGCGCGGTCGCGCGTCGGCCTTCAGTCGCTACGGGCTGGCGAACACGCTCGTCGCCGGCGATTTCCTCTTCAGCAAGGCCTTCGAGCTGTGCGGGCGTTTCGAGGAGCGCATCGTCCGTTGGGCCGCCGACGCCTGCATCAGTCTCACCGAAGGTGAGATCATGCAGGGCCGTTTCCGCCGCAACCCGGCGGTCACCGTCGACGACTATCTCGAAATCATCGCACGCAAGACGGCCTCGCTGTTCTCGCAAGGCGCGCGTGTGGCGGCGCATCTCGCCGGAGTCGGTGAGGAGAGCGCCGAGGCGATGTGGGCGTGCGGCTTCAACATCGGCATGGCGTTCCAGATCATCGACGATCTGCTCGATGTCGATGGCGACGAGGACCTCACCGGGAAACCGGTCGGGATCGACCTGCGCGACGGCAACCCGTCTTTGCCGCTCGTGCTCGCGCTGGCGCAGGACGCCGAGGTGCGGCGCGTCTTCCTCATGCCTGAACCCGACGACGCGGCGATCCGCGGCGCCCTCGAGCGTGTGCGCGCGCTCGGCGTGCTGCCGACCGTTCGTCGGTTTGCCGAGGACTATACCCGGCGGGCACGGGACCTCCTCGCCACGCTACCCTATTCGGCGTTCCGCCGGGCGCTCGACGGGATCGTCACCGAGATCGAAGAGCGTCGGCTCTGACGTACGCCGCGCTTCGCCTTGACAGGGCGAGGGGCCGACGGAACAATCCCTCATGCCACGCGATCGCTTCGGTCGTGAGATCGACTACTTACGCATCTCACTGATCGATCATTGCAATCTGCGCTGCGTCTATTGCATGCCGCTCACTGGGGCGACGTTTCTTCCGAACGCCGACCTCCTCACCGCGAACGAGATCGAGGTGGTGGCGCGCGCCGCGGTCGCGATCGGCTTTCGTCGCATCCGACTCACCGGCGGCGAGCCGACCTTGCGTGCGGATCTGATCGAGATCGTCGAACGCATCGCGCGGATTCCGACCCTGGCCGACCTCGCGCTCACCACCAACGGCATTTTGCTACCACGTCTCGCACCCGCACTCGTCGCCGCCGGTCTGCGACGCGTGAACGTGCACTGCGACACCCTCGATCCCGAACGGCTCGGGCGCGTCATGCGACTCGGCTCGTTCGCGGAGATCTGGGCGGGCATCCTCGCGGCCGAGGAGGCCGGTCTGACACCGATCAAGCTCAACGCGGTCGTGGTGCGTGGCTACAACGACACCGACGTCGTCGCGCTCGCGGCGCTCACCCGCGCCCGCGATTGGCACGTGCGCTTCATCGAGCTGATGCCGCTCGGCGTCGGCGAGCCGGCGGAGGTGTCGCGGCAGAAGTACGTGCCGAGCGCCGAGACGCGCGCGCGCATCGAGACCGCGCTCGGGCCGCTCGCCGCGCTCCCGATCGTCGACGCCGCCGACGAAGCGCGAAACTATCGTTTCGCCGACGGTCGCGGCACGGTTGGATTCATCAGTCCGGTGAGCGAACCCTACTGCGGGACGTGCAACCGCATGCGTCTCACCGCCGACGGCAGGTTTCATCTCTGCCTGTTGAACGACGACGAGCTCGATGTCCGCGCGGCGTTACGTCGCGGCGGCGAGGCGGCGGTCGCCGAGGTCCTCCTTGCCGCGGTGTCGGCGAAGCCGGTCGGACATCGCCTCTCCGCCGGGCACACGATCGAGCACCGCGAGATGTTCCAACTGGGAGGCTGAAGGAGGCGCGATGGTCGTCCACACCACCCCGATCGCCGACGCGCGAGCTCTCTTCGGCGACGACCTCCTCGGACCCGAGGACGTTGCGCGCGTGCTCGCCACCGACCCGGGGCGGCTCAGCGCCGGCGACCCGGCGCTGCTCGACGCGGTGCCGTACGCCGCCGCAACCTTGCGCGCCGCTCGCGAGCGCGGCCATCTGCTCGTCTTCCGTACGCCGACCGACGGCGACGTGCCGCTCACGGTTCTGCGATTGTTGGAGCGATTCCCGGGCGCGATCCAAGCGAAGCTCCTGAAGGGGGTCGGCTATCTGCTCAAGGACGAGTGGACGCTCGACCAGGAGCCGTTCGCCGGCCGTGACACCTGCCGTCTCGAGTGGCGCCTGGTGCATCGCGCCCTCGTGCCCGAGACACGCAATCTCAGCTACGCGCTTCAGGACGTCGCGCTCGCCCGCTACGCGGCGAGCCTCGGCCTGGCGGGAACACTGCGGCGGCGGAGCGGCATCGCCATCGTCTACGACACGATCCTCTTCGCGCGCGCGCGCGGCGCGCGTCTGCTCGAGCACACGTGGGATTGGTCGGATACGCCGACCGCCGACGGCGGGTACGTGACCGCCGGCGAGCTCTCGTCCGACGGGTTGCGCGTCCTCGGCTACTCGCGCGCCGTCCGCTTTGGCACCCTCGGTATCTGCGCCGAGTACTGACCGCGCCGCCTTGACTGATCGCACCCTATCCTTTAGCCGGAACTCCCGATGTATTTCGTCACCAGCAAGAAGGCAGGCTACGTTCTCTTCTGCATGACGCCGAGTGGGCGCGCGGCCGTCGGTCTGACCGAGGGCCAGAAGGTGCATCTCTTCGAGCGCGCCCCGGGCGGTGATTGGCAGGTCCTTCGTGAGTGGGACGCCGCCGAGCGCTCGCACACCGACATCCTGATCACCCTCGGCGACTGCGAGGAGCCTGCCGACCCCAAGCGCCTGCTCGAGCTCATCGCGCCCTCGTGACGGCTGCCGCGCCGGCAGCGGAGCGCCGCGCCCGCGCCGACCTGCGCGCGCGCGGCATCGTCGCCTGATCGGGGATCAGGTGCCGCGCCGCACCTGCGTGCCGCGCAGCAGCAGCCACAAGGACTGCCGCAGCTGCGGGCGCATGACGACGAACGTAGCCGCGAGGGCGAGATAGAGAAAGCTGTAGTAGTAGCGGAACTCCGGACTGGTCGAGACCATCTGCGTGCCGAAAAGCACGAAGAGCACGACGCCCTCGAGCAGTGAGAAGTTGAAGTCGGCGAGGATCACCACCGCGAACAAGGACTGCGCAGTGGTGAGAAGAATCTCCTCGACCTGCCGCGGGTCGAGATGCATCGGATTCGCGAGACTCCCTGACGACGTCCCGTAGGCGAGCGGCAGCATGCCGATCAGCAACGTCCACTGATTCACCTTCGACGAGATCAAGGTGCCCATCGCGGCACCGGCGTTGCCGCGGATCGCGAAGAGAATCGCGATGATGAACTCCGGCGACTCCGAGGCGAGCGGTGCCAACCACTGCACCAAGAGGAACTCTTCGATCCCGAAGCGGCGGCCGCTTGCGAGCAAACCCTCCGCGAACGGCTCGGCCGCCATCAATATCGTGAGGCCGGCGACGACGAAGAGCGCGATCGTCGTGATCCGTCGTCCCGCGACGCCGAAGCCGGCGATGACCGCCGAGACGCCTTCGAGCTCGGGCTCGACGATGTGGGCGCGCGCGGCGGCGACCGCGTAGAACCCGAAGATGGTGAGCAAGGCCGCGGCGTCCCATATCGAGAGCGTCGCCTTGAACGGCAGGACGAGCGAATAGACGGTCGCGAGCAGGAGGTAGAAGAGCTCGATGCCGTGGTCCGGCGCGATCGCGATCGCGCGCCGTCGCGTCGTGATCCATACCGCGACGACGACGGCGGGCCACCCGACGCCGATCAGCAGCCGGTTGGAGCCCGTCATGTTGGCGGTGGCGAACGCCGTGTAGACCGGATCCTGCCCGGCGCGCCATGCAAAGTAGATGTCTACCGTGTACTCGGGGAGAACGGCGACGAGCGCCAAGAAGGCGAGCGCCAGCGCCTGGGGGATGTCGAGTTGCGCCACCTCGGCGCCCCAGGAGAGGAGAAATGCCGCGCCGAAGATGCCGGTGCCGGCGAGCAGCGCCTCGTAGTGCGGTGCGAGCTCGACATGCAGGAGCCGAAGGACGATCCACTGCGCCGCGAGCGCGAGCGCGACGCCGACCGCGAACGCCGAGCGTCGCAGGTGCACCGGCGTTTCGGCGCGCTGCGCCGCAACATGCGTGTCGCTCACGCCGTGCTCCATGCGCGCGCAACGAGATGCCGGATCGTCTGAACGTGCCGCGTGCTCAGGGAGCCCGCCACGTCCGCCGCCACTCCCCGCGATAGCGCTCCTCGTCGTTCACCGTCAGCACCGAGCGCAGCTCGATCGCGTGCGCGGTCATCTGTTCGGTCGTACGCACGCGGACGACGTCGCCGTCCTGGAAGAGGTCGAGGGCGAATTCCGCATCGAGCGTGGCCTCGGCGCGCTCGCCGGTGCCGACCCGTGCCACGTACTCGTGCCGGCTCTCGAGGAAAGCACCCGTCGGCGTCGTGAACTTCATCTCGAGCCCGGCGCGGGTCGCGATCGTGCCCTGGACGACGTCGGTCTCGACGCGCCAGCTCGGCACGAACACGATCGGCCCCTCGCTGAGAAGCGCCATCAGATCCGGCGGCTCGAAGCGCGGGACTTCGTGCGGTGGGCGGCGCGGGTCGACCTCCGGCAGCCGCAGCTCCGAGCGCTCGCGTCGCACTTCGATCGAGCCCGTGCCCTCCCCCGGCCAGAGACGCGGAAAATCTGCGCAGGCGATCGACAGCCGAACGCGGTGACCCGCGGCGAAGCGATACGCGGTGTGCCAGAGGGGGATGTCGACCTCGACTGCGCGTTCGGCCAGCTCCATCTCTGCAGGCTCCGCCGCGTCACGTGCCTCGGTCCCCGCCCTGCTCCACGCGGCGAGCGCCGGATCGACGAGCGCACGGAGGGCGAGCCAACCTGTGCTCACCAACGCCGAAGCGCCGTCGGGCGCGACGTCGCAGAGCTTCACGACCAACGTCGGGTCGTTCCACGAGCAGGTGAGCGCGAGGTGAACGGTCGGTCGACCCGCGATCTCCAAGGCCGACGTGAGCGGCGCGCTCGTGTACGCGAGCGCGAGCGCGTCATCGCGACGTTGATCTTGCGGATAGTCGAGCCCCATCGGCAGCGGGCTCGAGAGCCCGGCCGTCACGCCGACCGCGTGGATCGCGGCGTACCGATCGGTGCCGGGCTCGGGCGCCGTCTCGCCCAGGCCGTGCTCACTCGCGAGGAAGAAGCGGCGCGTCCGGCCGAGCGGCGGGAAGTCCGCGTCGAAGCGCCAGCCACCGCCCTCGCCTTGGACGTAGACACGCACCGCCGGCTCCTCGCGCACCGCCGGCGCCGCACCGCACAGCCAGCGATCGAACCAACGCAGGATCTCATGCTCGTGATCGAGGGCCTCGACGACGGAGAGATTGGGCAGCATGTGGACCCACGGACCGACGAGCAACTGCTTCGGGCCGGCGATCGCACGGAACTGCTCGATGCAGTCGTCGAGGAAGATGTCGCGCCAGCCGGCGATCACCAAGGTGGGCGTCGTGATGGCGCCGGCGTCGATCGTGCCGCGCCGCCAGTACGGATCACGCGGGTCGAGGTGGTCGAGGCCGTCGAGAAGATACGGCACGTGCGCGGCCAGTCGCGCTTCCCACAACGTGCGCCAGCGCCCATCGGGATCGCGGAAGAGCGGCGGGGCGACGTTCATCCCCTGCATGAAGCTCATCCAAGCCCCCATGCTTCCGAGCAGGTTCGGCCGTCCTCCCGGCATGAGCCAGGTACGCTGGAAGTCGATCACACCGTAGATCGGGGCGATCGCCGCGAGGTGGGGAGGATGGAGGCTCGCGGCCTTCAGCGCCGTGATGCCGCCGTACGAGATTCCCCACATGCCGACCTTGCCACTGCACCACGGTCGGGTTGCGATCCATTCGACGAGATCGAAGAGATCGAGGTTTGCGACCGACTCGAGGGCGTCGTTGCTGGCGCCATCGGAGCCGCCGGTGCCGCGGCAGTCGACGAGCAGCGCCGCATATCCACGGCGGGCGAAGCGCTTGAGCGCCGCGGTGAACGACACCCCGATCATGCCGTCCTTGTGGTACGGATACGCGCTGACGATCGCCGGCCACGGTCCGTCGCCCGCGGGGTGGTAACAATCCGCCGCGAGGCACGCACCGTCGCGCATCGGGATCAACAGGTTCCGGTCGAGAACGATCTCGGGCTCCATCCACGCCTCCGCGGCCGGACCTATATTCGCGACCCCCGACGGGGAGTCAAACCTCATCGTCGGAGGGCGGCGGTGCCGTCGACGGCGATCCGGCGGCGGCGAGGCGCTACACCGACGCGCGAGCAGACTCGGAGCCGACCGAGCCGCCGGGTCTGGTCAGGACGCGTCGGCGGGTGCGATGACGTTCACGGTGCGGCGCTGAACGCCGAACCTCGTCGCCGCGGGGAACGACGGCAGGAAGACGTCGATGTGTTGGCCCTTCACTCCGGGGCCGACGTCCTCGGCGATGCGCTCACCGATGCCGTCGATGTAGATGCGCGACCCGAGCGGAATGACCTTCGGATCGACGGCGACCGTCCGCCCCGCGCGCGCCGACGTACCGGTCGCCGTGAGGGCACGCGCCTTCCCCTGCGGTCCCGAGTAGGCCGTCAGCTTGAAGCGTCCAAGCGGCGGACGGGGGTGGTCGGCGGGGATGGCGTAGCCGCGGGGCCGAGCCACCTCGGTACCCGGCAGGACGACGGGGAGGCTGGTCCGCGGGGCAAACCACGGCCACGGGGGTATGGCAGCGCTGGCGGACGCAAGCGCGCGTACCGGGGCTCCCGACATGGACAGGATTGGCACGCTCACGTCTGCAGCATCGAGAAGAATGATCGCCGCTACTAGGGCGATTCTCATGGCGACATGTCGCATGAGTCGTCCTCCTTGCGTGAGATCGAGATCGGTCCGAAGAGCTGGACCGCGATAGGAGACTCTGGGGTATCGTCGGGTGGGCATCCTGTCAACCTGAAGTCAGAGTGCGGCATCGCCCACTTTTCGCCCCCTGCCCTTGGGCCGAACCTTGCAAGCCCAGCGGCTCGCTTCTAGGAACGGCGTCAGCCGGACGTGATCGTCTGCGTCCGCGCCTTCGCCATCTCATGAACGCCGCCTTCTGCACCGGCCCGGGCTCGATCGAGCTGCGTGACGTCGCTCCCCCCGAGCCCGGCACCGGCCATGTCCTGGTGCGCGTTCATGCATGCGGTATCTGCGGCAGCGATCTTCACTACTACGTCGGCGCCGCATCGCCTCCGGTGGTCTGCATCGGCCACGAGATCGCGGGGCGCGTCGCAACGGCCGGCGGGGGCTTCGCCGTCGGCGAGCCGGTCGTGGTCGAGCCTCTGCTCTCCTGCGGCATGTGCGCGCGTTGCCGCGGTGGCGAGCCCAACCTCTGCCCCGCACTTCGTATCCTCGGCAACCTGGAGCCGGGTGGTCTCGCGGAGCTGGTCGATGTCCCGGCGAGCGCACTGTACCGCGTGCCACCCAACCTCGATCTCGGCACAGCGATGCTCGCCGAGCCGCTCGCGGTCGGGATCCACGCCGCGCATCTCGGCGAAGTCGCCGCCGGCGACGCCGTACTGGTCCTCGGCGGCGGTGCGATCGGCCTCCTCGCCACGTTCGCCGCCGCCACGCGTGGCGCCCGTGTGATCGTGAGCGCGCGCCACCCGCACCAGGCCGAGGCGGCACGCGCGCTCGGGGCGATCGACGTCGTCGGCACCAGCCGCGAGGAAATCCTCGCCCGGGTCGAGCGCACACCTCCGGACACCGTGCTCGAAACCGTCGGCGGCACCGCCACGACGCTCGACGTCGCGCTCCGCGCCGTACGCCCCGGGGGGCGGATCGTCGCGCTCGGGAAGTTCACCCGACCGATCACGCTGCCGCCGCTTCGCTTTCTCACGAAGGAGGCGCGACTCGTCTCGGCGATGACGTACTGCCGGCGTGGTCCTCGTCCGGACTTCGAGACCGCGCTCGCGCTGCTGGTGCACGAGCGCGCGCGGCTGGCGGCGCTGATCACGCACCAGGTGCCGCTCCGCGACGTCGCGCGCGGGTTTGCCCTCGCCGTCGACAAGACGAGCGGCGCGATCAAGGTCGCCGTCGCCCCCTGATCGCGGCATTTGCGGGGTCGCCGACGCCGCGCGCTAGAAGCTGTACTTCACCTCGACGAACGCGCCCGTGTTTTTCTCGACGCGGCCGAGGAACGAGTGCTTCGGTCCGTGGAAGATTTCGCCGCCCACGGTCGCCCGCCAGTTGTCGGCGAGATCGTAGGCGATCTTCGGCCGTAGAAAGAAGTCGTTGCGCTCGACCTCATGCAGCGACAGCAGTTCGAAGTCGAGCGTGTCGTTCCACCACCGCTTGTCGATGCGCGCCGACCAACCGTTCTGCACGGTATCGAGCTGCTGATTGATCACGAACGTCTCGCGGGCGGCGAGGAACCGTGCCTGGCCAAGGAGCGGGTCCGGGTCCGCGAGCGCACGCGCCGGATCGACGCGATTCACCACGTAGCGACCGACGTACTGGACGATGACATTCAGGTTCTCGAAGAAGGTCCGCTCGATGCCGAGAACGTAGTAAAGATACGGCGTCACTTCGTCCACGCGCCGGCCGGACTCGTTCGGGGTGTGGACGTACGCGACCTCGCCGCGGTATCCGAAGCGTCCGAGAGCGGTGGCGAAATCGGCGCCGATCATGTGACGTCGCGGGTGCACCAATGCGACGTCGGCATGCGTACTGCCGGTGGCGGCGTCCTGCGCCACCGACTCGACGCGCACCTCCGGAAGTAAGTTGAAGCCATAGTAGTACGCGATCGAGGCGTCGAGCTTGCCGCCGCTGTGATCGAGCTTCACGCCGACGGAGCCGTCCTCGAGCCGGATCGCCGGCAAACGCTCGTGCAGGCGCACGCCGTCGGGCACGGTGAGCGGGATCACCGACGGACTGAACACGGGCACCCAGACGCCGGTCGCCCGCACCGCCGGGGTGAGGAAGTAGTCGGCCTGCAGCGCCGTTACTCCGTAGCGGTATGCCGTCTGTCCCTCGGGAAGCAGGAGGAGGTAGTCCTTCGGCGTGATCACGTCGGTGGGATTCAGCTCGTCCGCGCGTCCCCAGGCGATGATTTGCTTCCCCGCTCGCACGTCCCAGCGACCCGTGGTGAACTCGCCGTACCCCTCCCGTAGCTCGCTGACCACCTCGTCGACGTCGCGCAGGCTGCGCACGCTGCCGTGGCTCGCCTCCGGGTTCTCGTGCCCGATTTGCTCGGCGAGAATCCGCGCCTCGGCGACCCAACGCAGACCTTCGGCGACGTGCAGCCGTTGCTTCACGTCGAGATTGACGCCGGGAAAGTGCTGGCGATCGTCGATCGCGTGATTCGAGGAGAAGTAGTCGAGCGCCAGCGAGCCGCTGAGGCCGAGGCGCGCCAGCGCGCCGGCGGCGCCGTCCTCCGCGCGTGCACCCGCCGCTCCGCACGCGACGAGGAGCACGGCGACGGCCGCCGCCCGCAGGTCAGCTCTCCTTCTCGAGGTACCGCTCGGTGAAGACGTCGTCGCCGAGCCCGACGCCGACCTCGAGTTTCGTCCACACGATCTCGGTCGTGTGACCACTCTGGCGGTTGTGCATCGTGAGCGTGAACGCCTGCCACTTGTGATGGACGGGATCGATCTCGCGGATGTCGGCGGTGCTGAGCTCCTTCAGCAGCGCACCTGCCGGATCCCAGAAGAGTCCTTTCACGGCGACGAAGTTGTCGCGGCGAATCCACAGGCGGCGCTTGCCATACCCGCTGTTCTCGCGCACCGCGTCGCTGCGCGGCACCGACTCGACGACGGACGTCTCGGTGCCGTCGACCTGCTCGCTGCCGGCGAGCGTGTGGGTCCAGTCCTCGACCTTGTGGCCGATCACGTCCCCGTAAGAGAAATCGGTCCCGACGAAGCTGTCCTTCTTGTTGTTTGCGACCAAGCGGCGCACCTTGTGCAGCGCCGGCAGGTAGATCCAGATGTCGTCGTCACCATCGGAGTGCTCGACGAGCAACGTCGAGGTGCCTTTCACGTCCGCCGGGGTGAGAAAGCGTACCAGACGCATTTGGTCGACCCCGTTCGGCAAGAGCTTGGAGAGGCCCTGCGTCGAGCGCTCGCGGCGCGCGCCGCTCTCGTTGATGAGCGTCATCGTCACCTCGGCGCGCGAGTCGCTCACCTTGCCGACGGCGAAGTTGCGACGCATGATCTCGTCGGCATCGAGCTCTCCGGCCCGCGCATTCGCCGCCACCACCGCGACGATCGCCAACGCCGCCCCCCAGCGCACCATGCGCGTTGCATATCGCACTCGCGCGCGCGCCGTCTACACGCGCGCGCCGGTAGACGCCTGCGGTCGAATGCGATAGACGCACGCCGCACGTGGCGGGAGGTCGCATGAACAGTGAAGCGTGGGGGAGACGCGCGGCGCGTTGCGCCGGATCTGCGTTGCTCGTGACCGTCGCCGCCTGCGGGGGTGGAGGCGGAGGCCAGCATACGTTCGATCTCCCGCCCGGGACCGCGTTCGATACCACGCCCAGCGATCGCATGCTTCTCGTCGTCGAGTCGAAGAACCAATGCGGCGACAGTCGCTCGTGTGTCGCGACGCCGGTGCCCGCACCGACGCCGGGACCGGGCGGCGGCTGCGACGTCGGGAAGGGCAACACGCGCGGACTCGCGCTCTATCGCCTCGGTGCGCACGGGCTCTTCCTCGAAGACCCGGCGCATCCCGGCACCGCCGCCGCTCCCGAGGAGGCGATCGGGACCGCCGACAATCCCCGCCGCGTCCTGGTGTCGCCGACCGATCCCACGATCGCGTACGTCGCGACCAACGAGCGCATCCAGGTCTTCCGTCTCGCCCCCGCCGGCGGCTCGCGCTGCATCGGGCAGACGCTCAGCGAGAAAGAGGCCGATCCGTCGCTCAAAGACGACCTCGATCCGGTTGATTTCGCCCTCGATCCGACGATCGGCAACGGGATCCTCTACGTCGCCGGGCGCGGCTCCAATCGCATCGACGCCTATCCGATCGCCGCCGACGGCACGATCCCCAACGTGCCCGCGAGTTGCATCATCGGCGCCAACAACGCGGAGTACACCGCGCTCAGCCTGCTCAGCCGCGATTTCATTGCCGCCTCGGGACGTGAGAACATCGAGATCTTTCGGCGCGTGGAAGGGCTCTTCCCGCCGCCGACACCCGCGCCCTCCGCGACGGCGACGCCGGCTCCGAGTCCCGGCTGCTTCGGCGCGCAATTGGTGAGCATACCGGTGTCGTCCATCGGCGCCGCGATCGTCACCGACACGCTTTTCACGCCGTCGTCGAGCGCACCGATCGGCGAGCTCTTCGTCTCCGAGGAGGTGAGCCGGCGTCTGTTCACGTTCAACGTGGACGCGGGTGGCGCGATCAACGGCAAGGAAACGAGCAGCACGAAGCAAGACGGCTTCTACCAGAGCATGCGGCGTCGCGACGTGGGATCGCAGTCGTTGCTGTACGCCTCGGTCTTCCAGGAAGGTCGCGTCGCCGTGTTCCAACTCGAGAACGGGCTCTTGCCGGAGTTTGCCTTCAGCAAGACGGAGAAAGATCCGAAGACGACGCCCGTGGGCCTCGCGATCGACGGGCCGTCGGGAACGATCCTCTACGTCGCCGAATCGGGCGTCGGCCGCCTCGACGGATTCCGCATCCAATCGGATGGCGCACTGAGCCGCGATCCCGATACCAGCACGGAGCCGGTCACGACCAGCGACGGTCGCGTCATCGATAGCTTTCCGAGCGACATCGCGATCATCCCTGCGCCCTGAGCACGCGAGTCGAAGCGTCGAGGATGAGACGGCGCGCCGGCGCGAACGGCGGCACCGTGAATCTTTTCTCACCGCTGGCATATCGCGACGCGGCCGTTGCGGTCGTGGCCGGCGGCGCCCTCGGCGCGAGCTTCGTCGATTTTCGTCTCTTCGTCCTACCGTGGCTGGCGATCGCTCCGCTCCTCGCGATCACCGAAGGCGCTCGGCCGCGTCGCGCGCTCCGATTGGGATGGCTCGCCGGCGCGATCGGCGTCGGCCTCGCGTTTGCCTGGCTGGTGTACGCCTTCCGTGTATTCGGCGGCTTTTCGTTGCCGGTCGCGATACTGCTCTATCTGCCGTTGGTCACGTGGATGGGGCTCGAGATCGGCCTCTTCACGATGCTGGTCGCGTGGATGGGGCCGTTGCCCTTCGGCCTCACGGCGCCGCTCGTCTTCACCGCCGTCGAGTTTCTCTTCCCCTCTCTCTTTCCGTGGCGGCTCGCGCACTCGCAGTACCGCCTCCCGACGTTGCTCCAGACCGGTGAGCTCGCCGGACCGTCGCTTCTCGGTTTCACGATGGTATGGGTGAACGTCGCCGTTCTGGCCGCGGGTCGCGCGCTCGTGGGTCAGCGCGCCGACGGTGGCGCCGCGCCGCCGCGTGCGACGCGAGGTATGCTTCTCAGGGTCGTCCCGCCCCTCCTGCTCGCGGCGACGCTCGCCGCGTTCGGTACGTGGCGGCTCGCCGACGTGCGCGCCGCTCGAGGACGCGCGCCGGCGCTGCGCGTCGGCGTCGTCCAGGGCAACATCAGCATCGAGCACAAGGGCGATCGCGCATTCTTCGGACGGAACCTGGACGCGTATCGTGACGCCTCGCGCGCGATCGCCGACGACGTGGATCTCTTGATTTGGCCGGAGACGGTTTTCCAGCACCGCATCGCCGCCGAGCGCGCGCGCCTCGACGGCGACGACGATCCCTTTCCCAGCGCTCCGCGTCCCCTGCTCTTCGGCGGCCTCGCCATTGCGCACGCCGATGGCGGCCCGGCACGCGTCTACAACAGCGCCTTCCTGCGCGACGCCGCGGGGGGTGTCGCCGGCCGCTACGACAAGCGCGTGCTGGTACCGTTCGGCGAGTACATGCCGCTCGGCGATCAGATCCCCCGCCTGCGCGAGCTCAGCCCCGCGACGAGCAACTTCGCCGCCGGTGGCGAGCCGGCGATCCTCACGCTCGATCCGCCGGCGCGCCTCGGCGCGTTGATCTGCTACGAGGACGTGATTCCCGGACCGGCGCGCGCGGCGGCGGCGAAGGGTGCCACGCTGCTCGTCAATCTCACCAACGACGCCTGGTACGGGGATGGCGCCGAGCCGCTGCAGCACCAGGCGCTCGCGATCTGGCGTACGGTCGAGACTCGCCGCGACCTCGTCCGTGCGACGAACAGCGGATGGACGAGCGTTCTCGCCGCGACCGGCGAGGTGATGGCCGAACTCCCGACTTTCAGGCTCGGAACCCTCACGACGGAGGTGCGCCTGCTGAGCGGGACGACGGTGTACACCGCCGTCGGCGATGTCTTTGCGTGGGCGGTGGTGGCGATCGTCGCGTGCGCGTCGCTGCCGCGGCGCCGAAAGGCCCGACCCGGACCGCCGGGTTCGCACCGCCGCTCCCGCCGCGGCGGTCGCGTCAGGGCGTAAGACCTTCTTCGTAGACGTCACGCCACGACGAAGGTGCGGCCGGCGTGACGACGCCGACACACGACGGGACTGCGCGCTCCCCGACAGCGAAGGTCAAGGGAAATCTCCTGTTATCTTGCAAAGCTGCGGGCCGTGATCGATGATCGACACCTTCCTATGTACGAGGCGTTCTACCGGCTGAGCGGGCCGCCGTTCCGGCTCACCCCCGACCCGCGTTTTCTCTTTCTCAGCGCGCATCACCACGAGGCGCTGAGCCATCTGCTCTTCGGCATCCGCGAGGGTGCCGGCTTCATCACCGTCACCGGCGAGATCGGCACCGGCAAGACCACCCTCCTCCGCGCCCTCCTCCGCGAGCTCGATCGCGATACCGTCGTCGCCTACATCTTCAACCCAGTCCTCTCCGATCTCGAGTTGCTCCAGGCCATCAACAGTGAATTCGGTCTGCCGGCGACGTCGGCGAGCAAGAAGGATCTCATCGACGAGCTGAATCGCTTCCTGATGGCGAAAAAGGTCGTCGGGGCACGCGTGGTCGTCATCGTCGACGAGGCGCAGAATCTCGCGCCGATGGTGCTCGAGCAGCTGCGGCTACTGTCCAACCTCGAGACCGAGACGGAGAAGCTCCTCCAGATCGTCCTCGTCGGCCAGCCGGAGTTGCGGGCCATTCTCGGGCGTCCGGATCTCGCGCAGCTGAACCAGCGCATCACCGTGCGTTGGCACCTCGAACCCCTCGCCCGCAAGGAGACCGCCGAGTACGTACGGCACCGCTTGCGCATCGCCGGAGGGACACCCGCGACGACGCTCTTCACCCGCGGCACGCAGCGCCTGCTCTACCGGTACTCCGGCGGCGTGCCGCGCCTCATCAACATCGCCGCCCACCGTGCCTTGCTCACCGGTTTCACCAAGGAGCAACGGACGATCGGCACGGCAACCGTACGTCGCGCGATTCGCGAGCTCCGCCGCGACCACACCGCGCCGTACGTGCAGTCGCCGCTGCTCTGGTCCGCGCTCGGTGCCGGCGTCGCGGCGATCGCGGTGGCGCTCGCGGCCGCGTTCGCGATGGTACCGGTACGTTCGCGTGAGTTTTCGCCGCCGTTGCCGCTGGCGAACGCGAGCCGGGCGGTCCCGTCCGCGGGCGCGAGGGAGGTCGGCGCCGCCCCTCTAGGGAGGAGTGCACCCGCGATCGCGATGCGCGCCACGGTCGAGCAGGCGGTTCCGTCTCCGGCCTTGAACGACGCCGCGCTCGCCGCGGGACCGACGCCGGCCGAGCCCACACCGCTCGCGAGCGCGACCCCGCCGAGCGCCCCCCCTGTCGCCGATTCGGGGGCACCCGACGTCGTCGCCGCGGTCGCCGCGCCGGAGCCGAACGCCCTGCCCACGTCAGGTGTCGATCCGGCGACGCTCTGGGGAACGCTCGATGCCACCGACAACCGAACCGCGGCGCTCAACGCGACCGACGATCTTCTCGCCATCTGGAACGCCTCACCACTTTCCGCCGACGAACGACGGCATTCGAGCGTCGATCTTTGGGCCGTCGCCGAGCGGCGCGGACTGCGCTACCTTCCGGTCAACGGCACGCTCGAGCGGCTCCAGTTGCTGAACGTGCCGGCGATCCTCGAGCTTTCGGTACCGCCGTCGCAACACCGGCGATTCGCGCTCGTCACCGCAATCGACACCGATCGGGTGCTGCTTCGATACGGCGGAACGGCGGTGACGCTCAGCTCCGAGGAGATGACACACGTATGGCTCGGCGAGGCGCACGTGTTCTGGCGTGACTTCCTGAACTTGTCGCCGTACATGGCGCCGGGGAGTGTGGGGGAGGACGTGATGAAGCTGCAGCAGCTGCTGGCGCGCATCGGCGAGTATCAAGGCAACTTCTCTTCGAGCTACGATCGGCCGACTGCAGAGGCGATCGCGCGCTTCCAACGGTCGCGGCGGCTCGTCGCGGACGGCATCGTCGGACCGCTCACGAAGATTTTGCTCTACGAGGCGGTCGGCGCCTTCGACCATCCGCACCTGGGCAACGCGACGTGAGCACGATCCTCGACGCACTGAGGAAGGTCGAACGTGATCGCGAGTCGCCGCACGGAGAGTCGGTCGCGGAGGTCGGTCTTCCCGCGTCGCATCCTCGGCGCGGCATCCCGATGCGTGTGATCATCGCCTGCGCGGGCATCGGCTTCGCGGCCGGGATCGGCCTGGCGTTGTGGCGCGACACGGCTCCTTTGCAGCAGGCTGCCGCGCCCGCGCCGATGGCGGCGCCGGTGATCGACGTGCCGCCTGCTCCGGTCGTCAAGGCGGCCCCACAGCCGAAAGCTGCGCCGCCGCTCGCTCCCGCCGTCGCGGGTTCAGCCGGCGAGGCCGTCACCGGAGGCAACCCAGCCGCGAACGCCGTGCCCGCCGTGGTTGCAACCGCCGCGCCTGCCGCTCCCCCCGTCGTCGTCGGCTCGGCCGGACACGGTGGATCGGCATTGGAGCCGTCGCCCTTCACTGGCGATCGTGAGGCTCCCGCTCCGGCTCTCGGCGCCACGGGCGGGAAGCACGGCGTTCATGGCGCGCGCCGAGCGCAGGGCGCGGGCAACGCGCGCGCTGCCGTTGAAGGCGCGACACCGCCGCGCTCGGCCGTCGCGGTCGCTCCCGCAGTGCCGCCGCCACCCGTGCTCGCGCCGCCACCGGTGCTTGCACCGCCGCCACCCGTGCTCGCGCCGCCGCCATCCGCACCCGAGCCGCCGGCCGCAGCTGAACTCGAGCCGCCGGCCGCAACTGAAGCCGAGCCTGCGTCAGCGCCTCCGGTCGCAATCGACACCGGACGCTCGCCGCCGGGATCCCCCCGGGTCGCGCTCACGTTCCTACAGTGGTCGTCGGACCCCGAACGGCGCTTCGCCTTCGTCAGCATCGACGGCGCACCGGCGCAGCGCGTGCGCGAAGGCGACACCGCGAGTGGGATGACCGTCGCGCAGATCACCCCGACGGGCGTGCAGTTCAAGCGCGAGGGTCAACTGTTCATGATCCGCCCCCGCCACTGAGACGCGGCGGCCTTACTGGCCGCTGCCGACCTCGATGTCGACGTAGTCGGAGTCGCTGTCGCCGGTGCTGTCGGACACCTCGACGGTGGCGCGGAACGTCCCGGTCTTCTCGTAGGTGTGGGTGGGATTGATCTCGGTGCTCGGCGGCGTGTTGTCGCCGAAGTCCCACTTGATCTTGCGATCACCCTGACCGCCCGAGATGTCCGCCTTCAGTTGCACCGAAAGCGGTGGCGCCCCTTCGTCCGGCTCGACCTCCGCCCAGACCATCAGGATCTCGTCACCCTCTTCCGCTTCGGCAGCCGCCGACGGAGCGGGAGACGCGGCGACCGCCGGCGAGATTTGCGCCGTTGCGCCGGCGACCGGCTTCTCTTCCGTGCGCGTGCACGCCGGGATGGTCGTCAGCAGTACCATCCCCGTGAGGGTCCAGCGGAAAACTCGCATGCGTCCTCCTCGAACAAGTGTGTGCGTCGACGCTTCTCGATTCGATGCGCCGAGAATTGTCGCCAATGATAGGTAGAGAGTCAAGGTGGATCGTTCGCAGTAGCGATGCAGAAACAGGAGTTTGCGCCGATCGGCTCCCCACCCGTGCGGCACCGGTGGACGCACGCCGATTCACTCCGCGTGCCGACGCCCATCGGCGCGCGGCACGCACGGGCGCGTCGTCAAGAACTCAACCGAAGCTCCACTTGGCCATGGTCCAGACGTCGTGGCGGCTCTCACCGAGCTTACGGACGACTGAAGCCTCGAAGCCGCTGTGCATGAGGCAGTTCTGGCAGCGGTGGTCCTGGCGCGACTCCCAGTAGTCCCAGTCGACGCCGTTCCAGAACTCCTCGTAGGTCGGAAAGAACTTCTCGCCGATGAGATAGCAGGGGCCCTTCCATCCCTGCGGCGTCCGGGTGACGTTGCCCCACGGCGTACACGGATAGTCGCGCTTGCCGGCCGCGAACTCCAGGAACAGCGGCGTCGAGTAGAACCGATATTTCTTCGAGAGCTCGAGGACGCGTTGGAACTTGGCGTTCACCTCGTGGCGGAAGAGGAAATGCTTCTCGGGCAGGACCTCGTAGTGGTACCCGGGCGACAGCAGCATGCCGTCGACGCCGATCGAGTCGAGATAGGCGAGCATCTGCTCGATCTCGTCCATGTCCGTCTCGCGGAAGATCGTGGTGTTGGTGCACACCCGATACCCGAGCGACTTGCCGAGCTTGATCATCTCGATCGCCTTCTCCCAGACGCCGGGGCGGTCGACGACGAAGTCGTGCGTCTTGGCCATGCCGTCGAGGTGGACGTTGACCGACAATCGATCGTGCGGCGTGGCTTTCTTGAAGAAGCGGTCGAGCAAGATGCCGTTGGTGCAGAGATAGATGTGCCGTTTCCGGGCGACGAGGCCGTCGATGAGCTCGACGATCTCGGGATAGATCGTCGGCTCGCCGCCGCAGATCGAGACCACCGGCGCCCCGGAGTCGTCGGCCGCGCGGAAGCACTCGTCGAGCGCCATCCGGTCCTTGAGATCGCCGTTGTAGCGCTCGGGTGAGCAACCGAGGCACGCGAGGTTGCAGGTGTGCAACGGCTCCAGCATCAAGACCAGCGGATACCGCTTCTTGCCGCGCAGCCAGTTCTTCGCCTGCCACGTCAGCATGTCGGTCGTGATGTGCGCGGGAAACCGCATCGATCCACCCCTCTACCGTTCGGTCAGGCGGCGACTATACGGTCCGTTCTTGCAGGGGGCAAGCCGGGCCGAGCGGGCGGCGGCTGCACCGAAGCATACAGCGCTCAGGGCGGATCGAGCGCCGGCAGCGACGCGCGCAACGCGCGCGTAAGCGCGTCCCCTGCCGTCCACGCGTGCCGACGGAGCGTTCCCAGGAGCGGCCACACCCACGGCGTCGTCGCCAGGCGGGCGCGCGCCGCCCAGCTCGAGTCGAGGTTCGGGGGCAGATCTTCGAGCGAGAGTGCCGCGGGGTCGAGGATGACCCGGAGCGCAAACAGCGGGACGCGGTGCGCGGAGGCGTGCACCGCCAGCGCCGCCGCCTCCATCTCGACCGCAACCGCGGCGTAGCGTTCGTGAACGGCGCGCTTCGCGTCGACCCCGGCGACGATCGCCGGCGTCGAGAACAGCGCACCCGCGCACGGTGGACGCGGCAGGACGGCGGCGAGGACACGCAGCAACGTCTCGTGCAGCGCCGGCGCGACGTCGTACCGGTGCGCGCCGCCTCGATCGTCCCACACGATCGAGGACGCCACGACGACGTCGCCGGGGATGAGCCCGGGATCGAGCGCCCCCGCGAAGCCGATCGATCCGAGAAGCGTCACGGGCGCGGGCACCGCCGCCGCGGCAGCCGCCGCGGCGGCGCGTCCGACGCCGCCCTGCACGACCACGATCTCATGCGCGCCCGCACCTCCCACCCAGCTCGGATGCGCGGCGGGACGAATCCGTCGCGGCTGCGTGAGCGCGGCGAGAACGGCACGCGTCTCGAAGCGCAGCGCCGTGACGAGGCCGATGACGCTCACGACGAAGACGGGCGCGCGAGCGCGTCGCCGCCGCTGGGCGGTATCGGGGCGCGCACGCCGCCGATGGCGCTCGGCACCTCCGAACGCGGGTAGTCGCGTGCGTGTGCCGCCAGATCGTCGGCAGTCGCGCGTCGGCGTGGGTTCAGCGGGTGGCTGAGCACGAGTACGATGATCGGCACGTAGAGTAGGATGCCGATCGTCCCCAGCAAGGGCTCGCCGATCGTGAAGGTCAGGACGAGGTTGAAGACGAGGATGCCGAAGTAGAGGAGCGGCTCGAGCAGCCCGCCGAGCGGCAGCCGCCGGACGCCCGCGGCATCCAGCCGCTCGCGCCCGCGCAGCTCGACCGCCTGATAGAGGCGGATCGTCGTCAATCCGACGAGGAACCATCCGGCGAAGTTGCTGAGCGGAACCCCGAAGTACAGACCGCCGTGTGGATAGTAGTAGATCTTCCCGAGAAACCAGCGGTCGCCGAGTACGGTGAGAGGATCGATCACCACGTCGAGCCACGTCATCAATACGGCGCCGGTGACCGCGACGCGCCACGACGTTGCGGCGGCGCGCGTCTCGGCCACTTGGAACACGCCCGGCGCGATCACCAACGGCGCATAGAGGAGTACGCCGAGACGCCACCCGAGGTAGCAGAGAAACGTGAACGACAACGAGTCCCAGAACGGTACGTTGCTGATCCAGAGCTCGCGGTCGCGTGTGGCGTCGATGTAGTGGTAGAGCCCGAATGGAAAGCCATTGCGGGTCGACGACAGCTCGGCGGTGAGTGCAACCGCATACGCGATCATGGTGAACCACGCGCTTCGCCGCCACCCGAGGCGCGTCACCGCGGTGACGAGGTAGATCGCGAAGAAGATGAAGACGTACGGGCGATGGATTACCATGCCGACGATGCGCGTGAGGATATCCACGGTTGCAATCAGCCGCCGGCGACGATCGTCACCACCACGCGCCGCTCGGCCCGCGGCCCGTCGAGCTCGACGAGCATGATGCCTTGCCAGGTACCGAGCAGCAGGTCGCCGTCACGGATTGCGATCGTCTCGGAAGGCCCGAGAACGGCCGCCTTGATGTGCGCCTGCGCGTTGCCGTCGACGCGGTCGTGCAGCCACCCGGCATGATCGGGGATCGCGCGGTCGAGTGCGGTGAGGAGATCGATGCCGATGTTCGGGTCGTCGTTCTCGTTGACGACGAGCGCCGCCGTCGCGTGCAGTACGGTCACGTGGCAGAGCCCGTGACGCACGCCGGCTTCGCGCACCACTGCACGGACCTCCTCGGTGATCTCGAGGCATTGTTTGTGCGTGGTCGTGCGGAAGCGAAGCATCATCGCCGCGCTCCTACCGTGCCGCCAGGCGTTCGGCAACCGACGGATGCGGAGATGGGCCGATGAGAGTCGTCGTGCAACGCGTCGCCGCGGCGCGTGTCGTAGTGGCCGGCGAGCCGATCGCGGCGATCGGTCGCGGCTTGCTCCTGCTCGTCGGATTCGCGACCGGCGACGGCGAGGCGGAGATCGCGTGGATGGCGCGCAAGCTCTCCGGTCTGCGCATCTTCGCCGACGCCGCCGGGCTGATGAACGCCGCGCTCGCAGACGTCGGCGGCGCGGTGCTCGCGGTTCCGAACTTCACGCTTCTCGGCGACTGTCGCAAGGGGAAGCGTCCATCGTTCGCGGGCGCGCTCACGCCGGAGATGGCGCAGCCGCTCTTTGCGCGTTTCGTCGAAATCCTGAGGATGCACGTGGGATCCGTAGCCAGCGGCCGATTCGGCGCCGCGATGGAGGTGGAACTCGTGAACGATGGTCCGGTCACCCTCGTCGTCGAGGTGTGAGGAAGGGCTTCACGTCGGAATGTGACTTGACAAGCACGTCGCGTGCTTCTCATACACAGTGGAGGGTGACGCGTCGCGGACCGCGTCCACTGCTGGAGGAGTGGGGAGGGAAGTTGCCATGTCGGGTCGCATGCGCGTCGTCATCGCGGTCATCGTCGTCGCCGCCACCGTCGAAGTCCCGTGCCCGTTAGCGTGGGCACAGCATCTCTCCGATCCCATCGCGGCGAAGGCTGCCGACACCTGCCAGAAGGCGATCCTCAAGGCGGGCGGCGCGTTCGCGGCGCGCAAATTGGCACGCCTCGATCGCTGCGTCGACGGCCTGCTCGCCTGCGTACAGACGAAGCCCGGTGATCTCGCGTGCCGCACCAAGGCGGCGAATCGATGTACGACCGCGCTCGTCGCGATCGCGCAGGAAGAGGTCCGTTTCATCGACACCGTCGCCGCCAAGTGCGACGTGCTCGCGCCGACCGACCTCCTCGCCGTCGCCGGTCTCGCCGACGACCGCCTGTCGACGGAGTGCGCCGACACGTTTGCGACGCCGGTCGCCGACGCGCTGGACGTGGGCGCCTGCCTCGCTCGCCAGCACGAGTGTCGCATCGAGCAGCTCTTCGACGTGGAAGCGCCGCGCAGTCGCGAGCTCCTCGCCGTCGCGGGGCTGACGCTCGCACCGACGACGTGCTTGGTCGACCACGCGGGCAGCGGCGCCGATGTCGGCGCCACCGACCTCGGCAAGACCGTCGCACGCTGCGCCGCAGCGGTGAAGAAGGCCGGACGCGCGCTCGCGACCGCGCGGCTCCGCGGCCTCGCCGGCTGCGTGCAGCGCCTCTTCACCTGCGTACAGCGGAAACAAGAGGATCCCACGTGTCTGGGGAAGGCGGCGGGCGCATGCACCCGATTGCTCGCGGCGACGGATACCGTCGCGGCGAAGCTCGCGCCGGCGATCGACAGGCGCTGCGCGGCCGCCGCCGTCGCGTTTTCGACGCTGGAAGCGGACACCGGCCTCAACCTCACGGCGCTCGCCGGCGCCTGCGCCGCGCTCGGCGTCCCCACCCTCGCCTCGATCTCCGACTACGAAACCTGCGTGCTTCGTCAGCATGTCTGTCAGGCGGAGAGTCTATTGCGCTTCGAGGCGCCGCGCGCGCCCGATTTGCTCGCCGCGGCCGGGCTCACGTTGTCGACGGGATGCCCGACGCCGACGACGACCGCTTCTACTCCGACACCGACAGCGACGGCGAGCGCGTCGCCGACCGCGAGCGTAACCGTGACCGCCAGCGCCACTGCGACGATCACCACCACGCCGACACCTACGGCCACCCTCACGTCGACGTCGACGCCAACCGATACGCCCACACTCACGGCCACCCCCACACCGACCGAGACACCGACGGCAACGGCGACGCCGCACCCCGACTATCGTGGCCAAGCGGTCGCCTGCTACGACTTCGAATCGGGCGCGATTCCCGACGACTCATGCGGTGTGAACGTGCTCACCAACAACGGCGTCACCGCCACGGCCACAGGGGCGCAGTGGGGCAGCTTCGCCGGCAGCTTCGTCGCGGCTTCGAGCCAGTATCTCAGCGCGACCGACGCTCAGGTTCCGAGTCTCGACATCAACGGCACGGGCCAACCGGTCACCTACGCGTGCTGGACGCATCCCGCGGCCGTCGGTGCCTCCTCGTGGCACGCGCTGATGGTGAAGGGCAACGACAACGATCGCTCGATCTACTTTGCGAACTACGGCGACGACGGGAAATTCGGCGTCGAGATCCGCGATAGCGCTGATACCGGCGATACGCTCGTGAAGGCCGCCGCAGCCGCCGTGGCGGGCCAGGACTACCATGCCGCCTTCACCTACGATGGGTCGGAGATCTGCCTCTACGTGAACGGCATCAACGCCGCCGCAGGAGGTAGCTGCGTCAGCTACCTCGGCGGCATCCACGACAGTGCGGGGAACTTCTACGTCGGGACCTCGGAGGATACCCTTGCGGTGCAGAAGGACTTCTTCGACGGCACGCTCGACGAGTGCGCGGTCTTCGCGGCGGCGCTGACCGACGCCCAGATCTGCGACATCTGTCGCTTCGGAATCGACGGTCAGCACGCCGACCGCGCCGCCGACTGCAATAACTGCTCGGGCACGTGACGCGCGCGGGCCGGGCGGCGTTCCGCCCGGCCCGCTTCCGCCCCTCCGCCCCTACTTCGCCGCCGCCTCCGTCCCCACGGTGATGTCGGACCGCAGCGACTCGAGGGTCTTGTCGCCGATCCCCTTTACCTTCTTCAGATCGTCGACCGTCTTGAACGGCTCGGCGGCGCGATACTCGATGATCGCCTTCGCCTTCGACTCGCCGATGCCGGGCAGACTCGCGAGTTCGTCGGCGGAGGCCGAGTTGATGTTGATCGCGTGGTGCGGCTCGGCAGCGCGGGCGGGGGGGCCGGCGAGCGCGAGGAGCGCGGCGATCGCGAGGACGTGGAGGATGAGGCGAGACTTCGACTGCATACGGGTTCCCTTCTGCGCGCGTGGAGACCCGGGGGTGGCGTGTGATCACGGCTCGTCGAGGGCGCGCGCCGGGTCGAATTCCCCACCACCCGCCTGGGGCGGATGACAGAGGTCGGCGAGCGCGGCCTGCGACGGTCGGCGGGTGAGCGACGCGGCGATGCCGAGCCGACTCGACCAGTAACGGAACTTGCGGAGCGCCAGGTTACGGCGGCTCTCCGTGAGCGGCTTTCCGGGCACGTGCTCCTCGCCCGGGGAGAGATGAAACCCGAGGAGGACGCCTGCGGCCGTCTTGTTGCCGGCGGTCGCCTCGTAGGCCTCGAGCAATGCGCGACGCTGGATGCGCGCGGTGATCGCGTGAAAACCCGGCCAGCGCGAGCGCACCTGGGCATCGAGATGCCCTTCGGCGACCCGATCGAACGCCGCCGCGACATGCGCGTCGCCGTTCAGTCCCGCCGTGGGTTCGCCGTCCACCGCCGGCAGCGGATCGACACGCAGCCCCGCCGCGGACGCGCGCTGGACGCCGCCGGTCGGTGCGGCGCCGAATCCCTGCAGGACGTGCGTGACTACGTCGGCGGTGAGCGTCCCGGGCTCGACGCGGAGTGCGACGCGCAATACCGTATGCAGCTGCCGGACGTTGCCCGGCCAATGATACTCGCACAGGCGCTCGACGGCGCCGGGCTCGATCGGTAGGTCGCGGCCGTACATCGCCGTGACGTAGTGACGCGTCAGCACGCCGACGTCCTCGCGACGCTCGCGGAGCGGCGGGATCTGCAACACCCCGTCCCGCACCAAGCGGTAGTAGAGATCCTGGCGAAACGTGCCGCTCGCGGCGAGGCTCGCCAGATCCTCGTGCGCCGCCGCGATCACCGCCACGTCGACGCTGATCGGTGCGCTGCCGCCGACGCGGCGAAACGCCTTGCCCTCGATGGCGCGCAAGATCTTCGCTTGGTGATCGCGACGCATCGCTGCGATCTCGTCGAAGAAGACGATGCCGCCGTGGGCGCGTTCGAGCGCGCCGCGCTTGTCGATCGCGCCCGGAAAGGCGCCGCGCGCGGTGCCGAAGAGCTCGCTCTCGAGATGATCTTCCGGAACAGCGGGGCAGTCGAAGACCTCGTAGGAACCGTGAGCGCGCGGCGACGAGCGGCGCAGCGCTTCGGTGACCACCTCTTTGCCGACGCCGGATTCGCCCTGCACCAGGACCGTGTGGAAGCCGGCACGTGCGAGCGCCGCGAGCTCGGCACGCAGTCGCACCATGGCGGCCGAGACACCGAGGAGCTCGCTGCACGGGCTCGCGAGCGCCATTGCGCCGCTCCCCATGCTTCGTCCCGCTGCGTCGAGCACGCCCCGCACAGTGCGCACTCTTGCGATCCGCTTCCGCGGCAGTCAATCACGCCGGCGCATTTCCGGCGAGAGAA
The DNA here is from genome assembly GCA_041476145.1 of Binatia bacterium. Classification (GTDB taxonomy): domain Bacteria; phylum Desulfobacterota; class Binatia; order UTPRO1; family UTPRO1; genus DP-19. The sequence continues at coordinate 7,482 of JBGOSW010000003.1, read as the reverse complement.
TGTCGACACGATCATACTCACGCTGACGAGGACGGACGGCGCCGAAGTCCGTGACGTCGACGAACGCCGCGCGCCATCCCGCCATGGCGCTCGCGGCGCTAACCGTGTACCCGTATCCCTACGCGCGAGGCGCGGCGAAGGAGGCGCGATGACGAGCGAGATTGAGCGCGATCTCGAAAGCCAAGTGCGGATGACGCATGATCGCTTCGTGGCGGCGATGAACGTGCGGCTGCCGGCGATGCCGCTCGAGCAGAAGGAGCGCTACTTCGCGGTACTCTCCGCGCTGGTGACGAAGCTGGAGACACCCGGCAAATCGCTGCGCGAGATCCTCCAGGAGATGATGAACGAGGCGGCGACGTACCTCTTCCAGGAGATACGTTGATCGTGCGCTATCCGAACAGCCGCCGCACGCGCTCCAAGGTCAGTCCCGCGAGCGTCGGGACGACGAGGTCGGCGGCGTCGCGCAGCTCCGCTGCCGGATAGCTGTTGCTGACGGCGAGTCGGCGCATGCCGGCACGCCGCGCCGCCTCGAGTCCGGCCGGCGAGTCCTCGACGACGAGGCACTCGGCGGCAGCGATCGTGTGCCCCGCGCCGCCGAGCGCCGCGAGCGCGCGGAGAAACCCCTCGGGATCGGGCTTGCCGGCTCCCACGTCCTCGGCGGCAACGATCACCCGAAACGCGTCGCCGACACCGGCGTGGCACAGGATGATCTCGATCTCCTCACGCAACGCGCCCGAGACCACGGCGAGCGGCAGCCCCACGAGCGCGCGTACGAAGTCGACGACGCCGGGGTAGATACGCGCCTCGCGCTCGAGGACGCGCCGCAGGCGGGCGGCCTTCGCCGTCATGAGCGCCTCGATCGTTTTCGCATCGGTCGCCCGCCCGTGAAGCCGCAGCGCCTCGGTGACGACCTCGCGGTCGTCGAAGCCGAGGTAGCGCGCGAGGTACTCCTCCGGCGTGATCGTCACGCCCAAGGGCGCCAACACTTCTTGGAACGCGCGCAGGTGCATCGGTTCGGAGTCGGCGATCACACCGTCGCAATCGAAGAGTACCGCGCGCGGGCCGTCCGCCATCAAGCAGCCTCGCCGCGTCGCGCCCCACGCTCACCACATGGACCGAGTCGGGCCCTCAGACGGCACCCTCGGAGCGCAGCGTGCGGATCGCGGCGGCGTCGTAGCCGAGCTCGGTCAGAACCTCGTCGGTGTGCTGGCCGAAGACGTGTGGAGGCCGGCGCATCGCGGGCGGGGTATCGGAGAGCTTGATCGGTGACCCGAGCGTCCGCACGCGGCCATACTGCGGATGCTCCTCCTCGAGCACCATCCCGCGCGCCCGCAGCTGCGGATCCTCGAGCGCCTCACCGACGTCGTTCACCGGCCCGAAACAGATGTCCACGGGCTCGAGCTCGCGCACCCACTGGTCACGCGTCTTGCGCTTGAACGCGTCACGGAAGAACGCGAACGTGCGCTCGCGGTCTTCGCCCTCGGCGAACTGCAGCGGGATCAGGTCGGGACGGCCGAAGTGCTCGCAGAGGTTTTGCCAGAAGTGACCCTCGAGCGCGCCGACGGTGACGTACTTGCCGTCGGCGGTCTCGTAGATCGCGTAGCATGCGTAGCGTCCGGTGAGACGGGTCGCGCCGCGCGCCGTGCTCTGTCCGATCAGGTGCATGAGGACGTGGAAGACGTTCCACGTGAAGGCGCCGTCGAGCATGGCGATGTCGACGAGCTGCCCGCGGCCGGTGTGGTCGCGTGCGAGGAGCGCCGCGAGAACCCCGATCACGGCCATCAGCGTGCCGCCGCCGATGTCGGCGATCTGCACGCCGGGGATGATCGGCGGCCCTCCGGCGACGCCGGTCACACCGGCGACACCCGCATAGCCGATGTAGTTGAGGTCGTGGCCGACCTTGTCGCGGTACGGACCGTCCTGCCCGTAACCGGAGATCGAGCAGTAGATGATGCGCGGATGCTTCCCCGCGAGACTGGGGTAGTCGATGCCGAGCTTGGCGGTGACGCCCGGGCGGAATCCCTCGAGGATCACGTCGGCCCCGGCGACCAGCTTGGCGAACACGCCGCGCCCGGCCCCCGACTTGAGGTTCAGGGTCATGTGGCGCTTGTTGCGCGCCAGGAGCGGGATTCCGGCGCCGAGCGGATCGTTCGGCGCCGCGATGGTGAGCACGTCGGCCCCGAGGTCGCCGAGCATCATGGCGCAGAAGGGTCCGGGGAGCTGACGCGAGAGATCGAGGACGCGAACCTTCGTGAGGGCGGTGGTCACGACAATCTCCTTGGATCAGGGCGGTTCTACGTGACGAGCGACCGGCGCTCAAGCGAGGCTCGTGAAGAGTAGCGGGTCGGTTGAATGTATGCTTGCGGCCGGGCACGTCGCATGCTGAAAGAGCCCGATGCCCGCGCCCCGCATCCTCGTCCTCCAGCACCACCCGCTCGAGCACCCGGCCGCCTTCACCGACGCGCTCGTTCGCGGCGGCGCGCACCTCGAGACCGTCCGTTCGTTCGCTGGCGAGCCCTGCCCGGCGGCGCTCGCGCCCTACGACGGCTTGATCGTCATGGGCGGGCCGATGAGCGTCGACGACGACGATCTCCATCCATGGTTGCGCGACGAACGCACGCTCATCGCGCAAGCGCTCGCCTCCGATACACCGACCCTCGGAGTCTGTCTCGGGTCACAGCTGATCGCCGCCGTCGCCGGCGCAGCGGTGGCGCCCGGTCCGGCGCCGGAGGTCGGGTGGTACCACATCCACCCGACGGCCGACGCCGCCCGTGACCCGCTCTTCGCCGATGTCACCCCGTTCGCCGCCCTCGAGTGGCACCGCGACGCGTTTCCGCTACCGCCCGGCGCCGTCGCGCTCGCCTCGAGTGCGCAATACCCGGTGCAAGCGTTTCGTCTCGGGCGGCGCGTCTACGGACTCCTCTTCCACCTCGAGATCGACGACGATCTCATCGGTCGCTGGTGCGATGCCTTCGCAGACGGCAACCGCAGCCTCGGGGGTGACGCCGCACCCGACGTCGTCGCCGCCAATCGCCGCGCGGTCACGATCGTCGAGCGGCTGTTCCTGTCCGCTTGAAGACGGATGCGGTGAGTGCGAGCCGATGACGGAGCGCGTCCACGAACCTCATCAGCGCGCCCCGCTCCGACGGCGCCTCACCGAGCAGCAGCCGCAGTTCGAGGTCGACGCGCTCCACCGGCTCGCCCAGGCATTCGAGCTTGTGGGCACGCAGCTCGGCGCCGAGTCCCGGCGGCAGCCGGCTCATGCCGAGGCGGCGGCCGTGGCGGAACGCGGCCCGTGCCAGCACGGCGACGAGGCACGCCCCCGCGATGAGCAGCACGCCCGTCATCGCGCCCCCGCCCGGAGCGCCGCTCCCGACCGCCGCGCGAGCGGTCGGCGCAACGCGAAGAGCTCGCTCCATGCCCAGGCGGGGACGCCGAGCAGCGGCCCGAGATCGCCCTGGACACGCGTGGGATCCTGCCCGAGGCAGCGTGTACGATGCTCGACCAGCTGAAAGATCGGGCGCCAGGGAATCGTCTGACGCATGCCGGCGCGCCGTCCCATGTGGTACGCGGCAACGACGATCCCGGACCCGACGACGATGACGAGCATGACGGCAAGCGCGGAAGACATGCTGCTGAGACGGCGGACGCGGCCGCTTCTTACGATCGGCAGGCCACGGGCCGGCATGGTTGATCAGACCGCCGCCGCCCGACCCGGAGCCGCGGATCCGCTCGTCGCCGCGGTGCTCGCGGGCGCGCCCGACGCACGTGCGCGCCTCTTCGACACCTACGCGCCGGTGGTGCACGCGGCGATCAGTCGTTATCTCGCACTCCGCTGCCGTGGCCGCATCGATCTCGCCGACGACCTGACGCACGAGGTGTTTCTCGCGCTCCTCGCCGACGACAGCCGCCGGCTTCGGCATTTCGAGGGGCGGAACGGTTGCTCGTTCGCCGGCTGGCTGCGCGTCGTGGCGATCCGTCTCACGATCGACGTGCTGCGCCGCGATCGACACCTCGTGTCTCTCGACGACGACGGGCCGGCGATGACGGATCTGCGGCGCACCCTGCGCAGCGCCGGCGGCGACCCGGAGCTCGGCGTCCAAGGTGCCGAAGTAGCGGCGCGACTCGCCGGCGCAATCGCCACCCTCGGCCCAAAAGACCGCTTGCTCGTGGAGCTGCACCTGCTGCGCGGCGCCTCGTTGCCGGCGGTCGCGGCGGCGCTCGGCGTCACCGCCAACGCCGCCTACGTGCGGAAAAGCCGGATTCTCGAGCGCCTGCGCCGCAGCATTGCGGAGACGGCATGATCGGCGACCTCCCGAATCGCGACTGTCCGAACACCGACGATCTCGCCGCCTGGATCGAGGGTCGTGGCGACGCCGGCGAGCGCGCACCGATCGAGGACCATGTCGCCTCGTGTGGCGTGTGCGCCGATGTCGTCGCGGCGGCGCTTCCGCCGGACGACGGTGCCGTGATGGCGCGTGCCGCCATTCCCGTCACAGCTGTTCGTTCGAAGGGCCGGCGCGCGCCGCGCTGGGCGATTGCGGCCAGTCTCGTCGTAGCGACCGCAGCGCTCGCGTACGGTGCGATCGGTATGCTCGTCGGGCGCGTGCGCACGGAGCTCGCGCACCGCGCCGGCGTCGCGCTCGGCGAGCCCGTCACGATTGGACGGATGGACCTCGCCCTCGCCCACGACCTCATGAGCCTCGAGCTTCGCCTCCGTGACGTCCGTATCGGCGACGCCGACGTGACGACGGCGGACGGCATCGAGCTCACGGTTCCGCTCGCGTCGCTCACCGCGCGCGCACCGGCCGTGAGTCTGCTGCGTGTGATCGGTCTGGCGGTTCACCTCGGCGCCGAGACGCCGACCGCGCGCGGCGGCGTCCGCGCCGGCGGCCGCCACAACGCGGTCGCGGCGGCGATCGGGACGACGCCGCTCGAGCTCGTCGAGAGCACGCTCGTCGTCGACGCCCCCGGCGCACCGCCGCTGCGGTTCGACCACCTCGCCGGCACGACGACGCCGGTCGACGGCCGTCTTCAGGTATCCCTCGACGGCGCGATCGCGAGCGGTGCGGTGCACGCGGAGGGCGCGCTCGCGCTCGACGACACCGGCTCGATCTCGCTGACGATCGCCGGACGACAGCTGACGGTGACGGCGCTGCCGTACGCGCAGGGTCGGCTCAGCGGGACGGCTGATCTGGACCTGAAAGTGACCGGCACGCTGCGCGCACCTGCGTTCGACGTCCGCGCACTCGTCCGCGGCGGTCGGGCGGTCGGGTGGAACCCGATACCGGGTCTCCTCGCCGGGATCGAGACCGCCGGCGTGTACGCTGCGACCTCGCCACAGCTCGCCGGCCACGACCTCGCGTTCGACGAGCTGCGCGTCTCCGCGGCCTCCGACTCGCAAGGCTGGCGCGTACCGCAGCTCTACGTCACGGGTACCGGTCTCGTCGCCGGCGCGAGTCTCGAGATCAGCGCTGCGCGGGATCTTCACGGTGGTGGGACCGTGCGTGTACCGGCAGCGCTCGCCACGGTGCTCGTCGATGCCAAGCCGGGGCTCGCCACGCTCCGCGACGAGGACCGGACGCTGACGCTTCCGATCGCCATCGCCGGCACGATCGACGCACCACGGATCACGGCGGGGCACGAGCGTACGCTGTCGCCGCCCGCGCCGTGATCCCTACCGGAGCTCGTTCCTGGAGATGCGGCCGGCTCCCTTCACGGGAAACTGACCGTCGCGCGCGTCACACCGAGCCCGGGACCTCGTCGAGGTGCCGGATGCTCTTCCCCTTCACGGTGAAGACGATCATCTCGGCGATGTTCGTCGCGTGGTCGGCGATGCGTTCGAGGTACTTGGCGATGAAGAGCAAGCGGATGACGCGCGTGATCGTCTGCGGCGCCTCCACCATGTACGACATCAGCTCGCGGAAGAGCTGGCTCGTGAGCTGATCGATCGTGTCGTCGTCGCGGCAGACGCTGAGCGCCAAGTCGACGTTCTCGTTCACGAAGGCATCGAGGCTCTGGCGCAGCATCGTTTGCGCGATCTCCGCCATGCGCGGAATGTCGATGAACGGCTTGAGCTGCGGCTCCTTGTTCAACTCGAGGGCGCGCTCGCAGATGTTGGCGGCGATGTCACCGATGCGTTCCAAGTCCGTGGTGATCTTGAGACCGGTGGTGATCAGCCGCAGGTCCTTCGCGGCCGGCTGGTGGAGCGCGAGCAAGCGGATGCAAAGATCGTCGATCTCGACGTCCATGCGGTTCACGGCGTGATCGCGCTCGATCGTCGCCCGGCAGACGTCGTCCTTGCGCTCGACGAGCCCCATGATCGCGTGCTCGATCTGTTTCTCGACGAGCCCGCCCATCTCGAGGATCTTGAGATTCAGTTCTTTGAGCTCCGCGTCGTAGTGCCGGTCGGTATGTTGCCGCCCTTCCATCGGCATCCTCCTCAGCCGAAGCGTCCAGTGATGTAGTCTTCGGTCTCTTTCTTCTGGGGCGTGGTGAACAGCCGCTCGGTCGGCCCGAACTCGATGAGCTCGCCGAGATACATGAAGACCGTGTAGTCGGAGACGCGCGCCGCCTGCTGCATGCTGTGCGTGACGATCACGATCGTGTACCGCGCCTTCAGCTCGTGGATCAGCGCCTCGATCTTGGTGGTGGCGATGGGATCGAGCGCCGAACACGGCTCGTCCATGAGGATGACCTCGGGCTCGACCGCGAGCGCGCGCGCGATACACAACCGCTGCTGCTGTCCGCCCGAGATACTCACGCCCGAGGCGTCGAGCGAGTCCTTCACCTCGTCCCAGAGCGCCGCCTGCCGCAGGCTGTGCTAGACGGCGGCATCCAGATCGGCGCGCGAGCGGCGCCCGCCGGTGAGAAGCAGACCGGCCGCAGCGTTGTCGTAGATCGACATCGTCGGAAACGGATTCGGGCGTTGGAAGACCATGCCCACCCGCGCGCGCACCTGGACGGGGTCGACGCCGGACCGATAGATGTCCTCGCCGTCGAGGAGCACCTCGCCGCTCACGCGTGCGCCCGGAACGATCTCGTGCATGCGGTTGAGGCAGCGGATGAGCGTCGACTTCCCGCAACCGGATGGCCCGATGATCGCGGTCGCGGCGTTCTCCGGGATCGCGAGACCGATGCCGTGGAGCGCCTGCGTCGAACCGAACCAGGCGTCGAGTTGCCGGACCTCGAGTTTCGTCCGCGGCGTCGCTGTCATCGCACCGTCCGGAAGCGTCCGCGCGTCAGCAGCCGGACGCTCAGGCTCGTCGCCGAAATCAGCGTCAGCAGCACCAGCGCGCCCGCCCATGCCTGGCGGTGCCAGTCGTCGAAGGGGGAGATCGCGTAGGTGTAGATCTGCACCGGCAGCGACGAAATCGGGCCTCCGAGACCGTGATGCCAAAACTGATTGCCGAAGGCCGTGAAGAGGAGCGGCGCCGTCTCACCGGCGACGCGCGCGATCGCGAGCATGCAACCGGTGATGAT
>JBGOSW010000002.1:0-59612 GCA_041476145.1 Binatia bacterium | reverse complement strand
TCGTTCCGACTCGCGGGTCGGAACGACACGCCGTCACCCTTGGGCGTAGCGCTCGAGCTTGCGGTAGAGGGTTTTGCGGCCGACCTTGAGGATCTCGGCGGCCAGCGTCTTGTTTCCCGCGACGCTCTCCACGACCCGCAGGATGTAGCGGCGCTCGATCTCCTCGAGCGACACCAGCTCCGACGGATCGTCGGCGTCGATCACGATGTGGGAACGGCGGTGCGCGCGCACCTTCTCGGGAAGGTCGTCGACCGTGATCTGGTCGTAGGTTGCGACCGCGACGGCGCGCTCGATGCAGTTCTGCAGCTCGCGGACGTTCCCCGGCCACGGGTACGCCATCAGGCGCTCGGCGGCCGCGGGGGAGAGCCCGGTCACGGGTTTGTCGGCCTTGACGGCGTAACGATCGAGGAAGTGCTGCGCCAGCAACAAGACGTCGCCGCTCCGCGCCCGCAACGGCGGCAGCTTCACGGTGATGACGTTGATGCGGAAGTACAGATCCTCGCGGAAGCGGCGCTCTTCGATTGCGGACTCGATGTCCTGATTGGTCGCACAGATCAGTCGGATGTCGAACGGCACCTCGGCATCGCCGCCGACGGGGCGCACCGTGCGCTCCTGGAGGACGCGCAGCAGCTTTGGTTGCAGCGTGAGCGGCAGGTCCCCGATCTCATCGAGAAAGAGCGTGCCGCCATGGGCCTGCACTATGAGACCGGTACGCGGGGCGCGGGCATCCGTGAAGGCGCCACGCGCATGACCGAAGAGCTCGTTCTCGAGGAGGGTCTCGGGCATCGCGGCGCAGTTGATCGCGACGAACGGAGCGGCGTGCCGGCGGCTGCGCTCGTGCAGCGCGCGCGCGACGAGGTCTTTCCCCGTGCCCGTCTCGCCCATGACGAGGACCGACGCTTCGGCGTCGGCGATACGGTCGAGCAGCGCGTACACCTCCTGCATCGCGCTGCTGGTGCCGAGGAGCTCGCCGAACCGACGCGACTCCGCGACCGTGGCGCGCAAGCGTTTCACTTCGGCACGCAGACGCCGGTGTTGCGCGGCGCGCTCCAGGGAGAGCGCGAGCACCGTGATGTCGAAGGGCTTGGTGATGAAGTCGTAGGCACCGGTGCGAATCGCCGCGATCGCCGTCTCGAGGTTGCCGAACGCGGTGATGACGAGGACGGGCACGTCGGGACGGCTCGCGACGATGCGCTCGCAAAGCTCGAGCCCGTTCATCGCGCCCATGTTGACGTCGGTCACGACCGCGTCGACGTCGGTGGTGGCGAGAAGCGCCAGCGCCTCGCGGGCGTCGGTGCGCCAGAGAACTTCGAATCCGAGCGGCGGCAGGCGCTCGGCGAGCATCTCACACATGCTCTGCACGTCGTCGACCACCAGGATGCGGCCACCCACGGGAGCCCGCGTCATGCCGCCTCGCCGGTGCCGGCCTCGGCGGCACGGGGCAACATGATCGCGAAGCGGCTGCCGTGATGCACCTCGCTCTCGACGTCGATCCACCCGCCGTGCTCGCTGACGATGCCGCGGGCAACGGAAAGCCCGAGTCCGGTGCCTTCCCCGCGATCTTTGGTGGTGAAGAAGGGCTCGAAGATGTGCGGCAGGGCGTCTTGGGGGATGCCCTCGCCGGTATCCGCGACGGTGGCGCACACGAATTCATGCTCGCGCGCCGCGTCGCCCGGTGGGTGCAGCCGGCGTGCCGTGAGCGCGACGTCGACGCGACCGCCGTTCGGCATCGCTTGCACCGCATTCATGATGACGTTCGCGAGCGCTTGCTGCAGCTGGGACTCGTCGGCGAAGACCAGGAGCGGGTCGTCGCCGGCGTGGAGCGCGATCGCGACGTGCCGTCGGCGCGCGACGGCGGCCAGCATGTCGATCGTCCGCGTCGCGATCGCGCGCAGGCTCACGAGCCCGGAGCGCGCCGAATGCCGGCGCGAGAAATCGAGGAGCTGGCGGATGAGACGCGTCATCTGGCTCGCCTGCTCGACGATCACACGCGCGCTCGCCAGCGCGCGCTCGCCCTCCGCCTCGCCGGAAGCGATCATCTCGGCCCGCCCGGAGACGACGCTGAGCGGGGTCCCGAGCTCGTGCGCGACGCCGGCGGCGAGCTGGCCGATCGTCGTCAGGCGGTCGGTATGGCGCATCTGCTCCAACGCCGCGATGCGATCGTCGGTCGCGGCGGCGAGCCGCCGCTGCGCGTCGGCGAGCCGCGCGCACGTGAGGTTGATCTCCTGCGCGAGCTCGCCGATCTCGTCGTTCTGATGGAGCTCGAGCGGCGTGTCGAAATTCCCGGCCGCGATCGCTCGCAGCTTGTCGCGCAGCCGTTGGATCGGCCGCCCGACGAACCACAGGCCGAGCACGTAAACCGCGGCGGCGCAGCTGAGCAGGATCACCACCGTCGCACCTTCGACCTGCAGGCGACTCGCCTCGATGAACGCGTGCTCGCCGCGGATCGACTCGATCACCTCGAGGACCGCCGGTCGCGAGCCCTCGATCGACATCGGAACGTACGTGAAGCGCTGCGGGTCCTCGCCGGTATCGCGGCGGAACGCGACGACGCGCTCGCCCTCGCGAAGCTGCGCGAGCAGCTCGGGGGGCAGGTCGAGGTGTCGCCGATCGCCGGCCGGTGCGTCGAGCCACAGCCAGCGGATGGTCACGCCCTCGATCGCTTCCGAGATCGTGTCCTCGACGAGGCGCTGGGCCTCGACGTCGCCGTATGCCCGCCACACCGTTTCGATGCTCGCGCGCAGCGCCTTCTTCAGATGCGTGCTGCGGGTGAGGTCGGCGTCGAACAGGACGACCTCGTGACGAATCAGGAAGTAGGCGTGCGCGGCCATGACGACGAGGATCGCGCCCGCAATGGCGAACGTGATCTTGCGAGCGAGTCTCACGTGATGTCTCCCGTCGCCGCGATAGGCCAGAAGCGCGCGCCCGGTCAAGCCGGCGCGGACGCGGGTCGTTTCGACACGCGCGTCGAAACGACCCGCTCCGCGGCACGCGCAGGGGAAGCGGAACGCGGCGTTCTTCTTCGCGTTTCGCGCGCGCTGCCGGCTCCGCGGCATCGGCATGTGCCGTGCTTCGCAGTTTGGTCGAGGAGGTCGCACGATGCCAATGGCGATCGGCGAACGAGTGTCCCGGCACGACGGCATGCCCGCGATGGAGATGAGCCTCCAGCAGTTCGAGGCGGAGGCCGACGAGGTCGCATCTACCTCGGCACCCGAAAGTCCGGAGCGGCGGCTCCTGCTCGCCGTCCTGCTCGACGCGATCGTCTGCGTGCAGCGGATCCCGGGCACGCCTCCGGGCCGACTCCGCCGCGAGCTCGAGGACTCCAAGCGCTGGGTCCGCTCCGAGAACCGCGCCTGGCCGTACTCGTTCGTGAACGTCTGCGAGGCGCTCGGCCTCGCCCACGAGCCCATTCGTCGCGCGCTGTTGTCGGGTCGCCTCGATCGTCTCGAACCCACGGATCGAGAGGCGCGCATTGCGCGCCGGGCGCGCCGCTAGCGCCTGATCGCATCGAGCACCGACGGAGCGGTCGTCGCGCTCGCTTTGGGACGCTCGATCAGCTAGGGGCCGTGATCGCGAAAATCATTCGCCAACCCGGAAGCTCCGAGCGAATGAGAGGGAGCGCGGCCATGAAGCGATCGAACGCGATAGTCGTCGCCGTCGCTGTATTGATGAGCGGCGAGGTGGTGTCGGCGCAAGGCCCCTACGTCTACCCGACGAAAGGGCAGAGCCGGCAGCAGCAGGACATCGATACGGCGGAGTGTACGCGCTGGGCGAAGTCGCAGAGCGGCGTCGACCCGAACGCCCCGGCCCAGCCGGCGCAGCCCGGCGAGCATGCACGCGGCACGGTCCGCGGCGGCGCCAAGGGCGCGGCCGTCGGTGCGACCGTCGGTGCCATCGGCGGTAACGCCGGGAAGGGTGCCGCCGCCGGCGCCGTGGTCGGCGGTGTCGCCGGACGCCACCGTTCCAAGGTGGCGAAACAGGCCAACCAAGATGCGCAGGCGAACGGCTACCAGCGCGCGTTCGCGGCCTGCATGGAGGGGCGCGGCTACTCCGTGAAGTAGGTCGTGGGAAACGTGACTTCGAGATCTGCGCGGCTCACGGCCGTCCTCGTCGCATCGGGCATGCTCATCGCCGCCTGTGGCGTGCCCATCGGCGTCAAGCGCGTCGACCCGCGCACGGCGCAGCGCACGCTCACGAGCAACATTCTCTCCAGCGGCAAGCTGAGCCGCTTCACCCAGAACGTTCTCTACCAGCGAGATCTCGTCGCGCGCTTCGACGACGCACCCGAGCAGGCGCTCGCGGCGCTGCATACCACCGTCGCCGACGGCCGCGGCGGTCGCGACGACGTGTTCGCGCTCGCCGAGCTGTCGTTCTCGTATGCGGAGGAGAGCGGGAAGCAGTCCTACGACCTGGCGGCTGCCGTGTACGCGTGGGCATTCCTGTTTCCGGACGACGCCGCGGTGACGCCGAGCCCGTTCGACGCGCGCTTCCGCCTCGCCTGCGATCTCTACAATCGCGCCCTCACCGAGGGGCTGGAATCGAAGGACCGCCGTGAGGTCGAGCTGCGCGCCGGGACGTACGAGCTCCCGTTCGGCCGGCTCGACGTCGACTTCGACACGAACGCGCTCCACTGGGGGGACCGGAGGCTCGTCGGCTTCGTGCCCGTGGCGGACTTGGAGGTGCGCGGCCTCCCGACCCGCCATCGTCAGCCGGGACTCGGCGCGCCACTCGCCGCCAAGACCGAGCCCCTCGATCCGGACCAGCCGAGCCGGGACATGATCGCCCCGCGCGTGCGGGTGCCGGTGACCGCGCTGCTGCGCTTCGAGGGCACGCAGACGCAGCTCGCGGCGGGACGCATCCATGCGGCGCTCGAGCTCTACGCCCCGTCCGGGATCGAGACGGTGACGATCGGCGGCGAGCGCGTGCCGCTCGAGATCGAGTCGACGGCGACGCTCGCCGCCATGCTGGCGGAGTTGCCGGTGTGGAAGCAGGAGCTCAGTCGGTTTCTGAGGAGCCTCGGAACGCAGGAGAAGGGCTTACGACTCGGGGCGCTGCAGCCGTATCGACCCGGGCTCATCCCGGTCGTCTTCGTGCACGGTACCGCGTCGAGCGCCGCACGCTGGGCGCAGATGCTGAACGAGCTCGAGAACGACCCGCGAATCCGCGACCGTTTCCAGTTCTGGTTCTTCTCGTACGACACCGGAAACCCGATCGCGTACTCCGCCATGCTGCTGCGCGAGTCGCTGGCAGATGCGGTGCAGCGGCTCGATCCGGACGGCACGGATCCGGCGCTCCACCGCATGGTCGTCGTCGGCCACAGCCAGGGCGGCCTTCTCACCAAGTCGATGGTCGTCGAGAGCGGGAGCCGGTTCTGGGACAACGTGAGCCGCAAGCCCCTCGACGCGCTCGATCTCGACGCGCACACCCGTGACCTCCTTCGCAGGGCCATGTTCATGCACCCGCTGCCTTTCGTCGGCCGCGTCATCTTCGTCGCCACGCCCCAGCGCGGCAGCTACGTCGCTGGGAGTTGGCTGGCGCACCAGGTAGCCCGCTTGGTCACCTTTCCGCTCGACATGGCCCGCCTGGGCGGCGACCTGTTCAAACGCAACCAGGACGCGCTCGTGATGGCGGGCACGCTCCAGATACCGACCAGCGTCGAGAACATGACGCCGGGCAATCGATTCATTCGAACCCTCGCCACGCTCCCCGTGGCTCCCGGCGTCGCGGCGCACTCGATCATCGCCGTGCAGGGCAACGGGCCCGTCGAGAAGGGAAACGACGGCGTGGTCCAGTACGAGAGCGCGCACGTCGAAGGAGTCGACTCCGAGCTGGTCGTGCGTTCGGGACACTCGTGCCAGGACAATCCGCACACGATCGAAGAGATCCGTCGGATCCTGCTCCTGCACCTCGCCGCGACCGACGCCCCGACCTCTGCTCGCTGAGCTGAGCCTCCGACAACGCCTCCTCCCACCGCGCGCATCCGACCTTCCATGGCCGCACGCCAGCAAAGCCGTCGGCAGCAGTCTCGAGAGTTTCCACCCGCCCACGGTCCGAAGATACCGGCACCCGCACCGTTCGCGCGTCGTCTGCGTGGCCTCATTTTCCTCTCCGGTGCGGCGGCACTCGTCTACCAGAGCCTCTGGATCCGACAGCTCTCGCTCATTCTGGGCTCGACGACGTACGCCGTCGGGACGGTGCTGGCGGCCTTCATGGCTGGCCTGGGGGTCGGGGCGTGGGCGCTCGGGCGGCGGGCGGACGCGTCGCCGACGCCGCTGCGCCTCTACGCAGCGCTCGAGCTCGCGATCGGCGGCGTCGGTCTGCTCTCGCCGTTGCTCCTCGCGCAGGGGAACGCAATCTATGCGCACGTCTACGCGCGGCTGCATGCGACGCCGGGACTGTTGACGTTGGCGCGCTTCCTGATCGGATTCGGGTTCGTCGCGATTCCGGCGTTTCTCATGGGCGGGACGTTGCCGGTCGCCACCCGCTACGTGGTGCGGCATTCCGAGCGGGTGGGGCGCGAGATCGGCCTCCTCTATGCGCTCAACACGGCCGGCGCCGCCGTCGGCGTGCTCGTACTGCCGTTCGCTCTGCTGCCGTGGCTCGGCATTCGTGGCACGCTCATCGCGACCGCCGCCACCAACGTCGCGCTCGCGCTCGCAGCAATGTCCGCCGTCGGTCGCGAGCCGACGGCCGCGGCGCCGGCGCCGCCCTCCGATCCAACGCTCGCCGCCGTGCCCGCCGTCGGTCGCGGCGTACTGCCGGCGTTCTTCCTGTCGGGGTTCGTCGCGCTCGCGCTCGAGGTGGTCTGGAACCGGTTCTTCGCGATGTACGTCGGCAGCTCCATCTACGGCTACGCGATCATCCTCTTCCTCTATCTCGTTGGTCTCGCCGTCGGCGGCATGCTGTTCACGGTTCTCGATCGTCGTGGCGCCGATCCGACCCGGGTGCTCGTCGCGACCCTGATTCTTCTGGTCCTCGGGCTGGCGTTGACCGTCCCCTTCATGGACGGCGTCCTCTATGTCCAGCTGACGACGCTCGACGCGATCGGCCTCGGGTTCTGGCCGTTCCAGATCGCCAGCGCCGCCGCCGCCGGCGTGATCGTGCTTCCGCCGACGGTTCTGTTCGGCGTCGCGTTCCCGGCCGTCGTGCGCGCGGTGAGCCCGACGGCGGAGCGGGTCGGGAGCCGCGTCGGCCTCGCCTACCTGGTGAACACGGGAGGCACGACGGTCGGCGCGCTGGTCGCGAGCTTCGTGCTCGTGCCGCGTCTCGGCCTGCGTCCGAGTCTCGACGTGCTGGTCGTGCTCGCCGCGCTCGCCGCCGCGCTCGCCGCCGGGCGCACCCTCTGGGCGAGCGCCGCGCGCCTGGCGGTGGCGGGGTCGCTCGCGGTGGTCGCGCTCCTGCCGGCGCTCGCGCCGGACTGGGACGCTCGCCTCATGCACACCGCGATCAGCAAGCAGCCGGCCTCGATTCTCCACGTCTGGCGCGAGCATCGGCTGGCCCGCGAGCTCGACACGGTGACCGTGCGTGAGCTGCGCGACGGGGTGGACGCCAGCGTGTCGGTGGTCGACTACGACGTCGGGATGCGGGTGCTGTTCGTCAACGGCAAGCCCGACGCGGGGAACGGTCCGGACCTGCTGACGCAAGCGCTGCTCGGGCATCTGCCACTGCTGGCGCATGCCGCGCCGAAGGCCGTGTTGGTGATCGGCATGGGCAGCGGCGTGACCCTCGGTGCCGTCGTCCGCTACCCGGTGGCGTCGATCGATCTGGTGGAGATCGCACCGGAAGTCGTCGCTCTGGGGGCGCGCTGGTTCGCGGCCGAGAACCACGGCGCGATCGACGACCCTCGGCTGAGCGTCCACCTGGAGGACGGGCGCAACTTCGTCGCCTTCCGTGAGGACCGCGCGTGGGACGTGATCATCAACGAGCCCAGCAACCCGTGGATGACCGGCGTCGCGAACTTGTTCACCGACGAGTTCTTTGCGCAGGTGCGCCGCCGGCTCCGACCCGAGGGGATCCTCGCCCAGTGGTTCCACTACTACAACATGCCGATCGACGACGTCCGTGGCCTTCTCGCGACGCTGCGCCGTCACTTCGAGCGGGTCTACGTCTTCGCCTTGCGCGAGCGCGCGGTGCGTGGGGACATGGTGGTGCTGGCCGCGAACCACCCGATCGATTTCACGGCCGCGCTCACCGCGCTCCTCGGCGGCGGGCCGACGAGCGACGACCTCCGCGGCGTCCACCTCGACGCGGCGGAGCTACTCGAAGGCTTCGTCCTCGGCCCCG
Organism: Binatia bacterium; assembly: GCA_041476145.1. Lineage (GTDB taxonomy): Bacteria > Desulfobacterota > Binatia > UTPRO1 > UTPRO1 > DP-19. Next base: position 51,329 of record JBGOSW010000002.1, on the reverse strand, counting down.
AGAACATCGATGCGTTCGTCGGCGGCGCGCCTCTGAATTCCGACGACCACCCGGTGGTCGAGCTCGATGCTCCGCGCGCGCTCTTCGACGAGACCGTGCTTGCGAACTTCGAGGCCATGCAGCGTGCGTCCGAGGGCGCGCGGCTTCCGCTCGCCGGCGCGGGGGATTTCGCCGCGGATTTCCGCTTGACGCCGCCGACGGGGTTTCGACGCACGTTCAGCGGCTTGCGGACCGTGCTCGCGCCCGCGCCTTCACCCGACGTGCTCCCCGTACGGAGCGCTCTCATGAACCTCGAGTTCGAGGACGACGGTGGACGGCGCATCGCGGTCCTGAGCGAGCGTGGCGCGAGCGATCAGGCCGGTCTCGAGCGGCTCACCCGTCTCGTGGCCGGCGGCGCGGTGGCGGCAGCCGGTGACGCGACGGTCGACGGACATGCCGCCGCGGCCTACACCGTGGCGGGCGGCGGGACGGCCCTCGCCTGGACGTGCTCCGACTCCAATTCGTCGTACGCTGCCGTGTTTCGCGGCGGCCCCGATCGCGCGGGTGACGTCGCCGTTCTCGGCGGCCTACGTTGTCACGATCCGCGTTGACTCGCGGCGGCGGCGGAACCGACGCTCGGGGGACGATGCGGTCTAGGCGGCGCGCTGCTCGATGACGACCGGCATGCCCTCGGACGGGGCGAATGTGACTCCGCGCCGAACGACGCGTACTCGATAGCCCGGCACCGCGCGCATCTCGACCCGCGTCAGGATTCGCGCCAATACGATTTTCATCTCGAAGGTCGCGAACGCCGCGCCGAGGCAGGCGCGCGCGCCGCCGCCGAAGGGGAAGAACTCGTACGGGCTCGGTCGTTTTCCGAGGAAGCGCTCGGGGCGGAAGACGTCGGGCTCCTCCCAGAGATCGGGCCGTCGGTGCGTCAGGTACGCGCACGGTGCGGCGACGACACCGGCGGGAAGCCCGTGCCCGCCGATGCGCATGGCGGTACGCAGGCGGCGGCCCACCAGGGGAATGATCGGCATCAACCGCTGGGTCTCCTTGATCGTGGCGTCGAGGTAGGGGAGATCGCTCGCGCCCACCGGCTCGCCGAGTGTGCCGGCGCTGCGTTCGAGCAGCTCCGTGCGGAGGCGGGCGTGCACCGCCGGATGCTCCAGGACGTGCTGAATCACCCACGCGAGTGTCGTCGCCGTGGTCTCGTGCCCGGCGAGGAGGAGCGTGATCATCTCGTCGCGCAGCTCGACGTCGGCCATCGCACGACCGTCTTCGTCCCGCGCCGCCATCAGCAAGCTCAGAATATCGGTGCGATCGCTCCGCGCCTCGCAGCGACGGCGTGCGAACTCCACGAAGAGGAGGGCGTCGACCTCGGCGCGTAGCGTCTCGACCCGACGCCAGCTCGTGAGCGGCCCGAGGTCGCGCTGCAGCCACTTGATCATCAGCATCGGGTGCTCGGTCACGACGGCCGCGCCTTCGACGAGACGCGTGCGCAGCGCCTCCATCCGGGCGCCCTCGTCGAGTCCGAAGACGGCGCGCAGGATCACGTCGAGGGTGATGCCCTGGGTCGCCGCGTGGATGGGGAACGCCCGTCCGACCGGCCAGGCGTCGATCACCCGGTCGGTGATCGCCCGCATCAGCTCACCGTAGAGTTGCATGCGCTCACCGTGGAACGGCGGCATCAAGAGCCGGCGCTTGCGGCGGTGGCGCGCGCCATCGGCCAGGAGCAGCGAGTCGGACCCGACGAAGGGCGCGAGGACGACGTTCGCGTCGCCGGCCCGGAGCTCGTCCGGATCGCCGGTGAAGATCTCCTTGATCGCGGCGGGATCGCTCATGAGGACGAGCGGATCGAAGCCGGGAAACCGCAGCGTGAACGTATCACCGTAACGGCGCCGACAGTCCTCCAGCATCGGGATCGGCTGGCGCAGCCAGCGGAGTACCTGCATGACTGCCGGGACGCGTGGGCCATTCGGTAGGACGCGCACAACCTCTCCTCTCATGCGGACGACTCACGGCGATGCTGGCGGGACGGGGGCGGTCCGTCAATCCCGTAAAGTGTCCCGGGGTGTCGATTCGAGAACGCACCCCCGAACTGCTAGTACGGGGATCGGAGTTGTGCGAAAAGGGCGCCCAACAGGCAACGCAGCCTGGCGGTGGGACAAGGGGGGGAATCGATGTCGGTTCGAGAGCTCTACCCCGTAGAGCGGGTGCGACACATGCCGTTCTTCTACTACCCGGCTGTCAACACCGACACCGACGCGCTGACCGCCGACAAGCAGGCAGGGTTCCGGCGCGACCTGAACGAACGAAAGGCAGCCGGCCGGAAGGCGATCCTCTACCTTCACGTCCCGTTCTGCCGGACCCACTGCTCGTACTGCTTCTACAACATCAAGGTACTCAAGAAGACCGACCCGGCGGTGAGCGCCTACCTCGACGCGCTCGTACGCCAGATGGCGTTCTACGCCGCGACCCCCTACGTCCGGAACCTCTCGATCGAGCACGTCTTCATCGGAGGCGGAACCCCGAGCATGCTCTCCGACGAGCACCTGCGCCAGGTGCTCACCTCGCTCCGCGAGCTCTTCGACCTGCGCAACGTCCAGGACATGAGCATCGAGATGAACGTCGAAACGATGACGGCGTCGAATCTCGAGGTCTGTCGCGAGCTCGGGGTCTCCCGGATCAGCTTCGGTTGGCAGACGTCGGTGCCGCGGTTGCGGAAAATGCTCGCCCTCGTCGCCTCCGAGCGGCGCCTCGCCGACAACATCGCCGACTTGCGGCGCCTCGGCTATTCGCTGATTTGGGACCTGTTGTACGCCGTCCCGACGCAGACGATGGAGGAATGGGACGCGGATTTGCGGCGGTCGATCGATCTCGGCGTCGCGTGCATCGACATCCATCGGTGCGACATCGTACCGCCGGCTCCGCTGTACGAGCTGGTGCGCGAGGGACGATACGAGCGGGTCACGCAACAAGCGGCGCTCGATCAATACCTCCATGCCTACCGCACGCTCACCGCGGCGGGGTACGTCGTCAACACCTTCCAGCAGTTCAATCGACCCGACCGGCCGGATGCGGTCTCACACTACGGTCGCTACTACTATCGGTCGTCGCACGACATCCTCGCGTTCGGACCCGGCGGCATCGGGGTCGTCGCCGATTGGGCGTACATGAACGCGCGCGATATCGACGAGTTCGTGAGACGATCGACCGGCGACGATCCCGTTCTCGGATGCGCATGCCCGGTGACGCCGGCGACCTGGCAGGAGCGGGACTTCGTACTCGGCATGGGGCAGCTCTGGTCGGTGCCGAAGGCGCTGCTGACCGGACCGCTCACCGCCGAGCAGGACGCGGCGCTCGAGAAGCTCATCCGGCACGGAGCGGTGGTAGAAACGGAAGACGAGTATCGGCTCACGGAGGAGGCCGTCGGCTACCATTTCTCGATCGCCAACGAATTCGTCACTCCCGAGCAGACCGCCCGCAACGTGGGCTATCTGCGATCGATATCGAAGGAGATCGTGTGGCGCGCCGGCGGCCGAACCGAGATGCCGCCGGGGGCCGCCGCCGTCGGAGACGTCGCCGACGCCCGATCTGCCCCTGCGGCGACGTGAGGATGCGAGCGGGATATGCCGAGCACCCTAGAACGAGTCCAGAACGTGGTTGCGAGCGTGCTACGCGTGCCGCGTGAGCGCGTGGTGCCTGGGGCGTTGTTGTCGGAGCTCGCCGAGCTCGACTCGCTGAGCCTCGCCGAGATCGCCTCCGGGCTCGACGACGAGTTTCGTACGCACGTGCCCGGCGACGACCTCGCGACGGTGCTCTCCATCGCCGACCTCGTGCGGATGGTCGAGCGTTCCGTCGCGCGCTGAACGCACTCGGAGCCGCTCAGCTCCCGAGTCCTCCCACCGTGTTGGAGTCGACGAGCAGGTCCGCGTCCGGCTGGGAAGCCCGATGGACATGGCGACTCAGCTTCGCCACCAGCGTCGTACGTTTGAGTCCGAGCAGATTGGCGGCGGCCTGCTTGTTGCCCTTCGTTCGATCGAGCGCTTCCTCGATGAGACGGGTCTCGTACCATTCGACGGCGCTGTTGAGATCGAGCGTGCTCTCCGAGAAATTCGGTTTGGGCCGGCGTTTTCCCGAGATGAACTCACGAATATTGTTCGGTAGGCTCTCGACGCCCATCAGCGACCCCTCCGAGAGGACGACCACGCGCTCCACGAGATTTTCGAGCTCGCGCACGTTGCCCGGCCAGTCGTATTCCCACAAGAGACCAATCGCATCCTCACTGAAGTGCATCAGGGAGCCCGAACGTTTACGGTTCTGCTTCTCGAGGAAGTACTCGATCAAGAGCGGGATGTCCGAACGGCGCTCGCGCAGCGACGGCATTGTGATCGGGATCACGTCCAGGCGATAGAAGAGATCCTCGCGGAAGGTATCGCGTTTGATCTCTTGCCGGAGGTCCTTGTTGGTCGCGGCGACGATGCGCACGTCGACCTTGATCGTACGATCGGCGCCGACGGGCCGGATGTCGTGGTCCTGCAACACGCGCAGCAGCTTCACTTGCAACGCCGGGCTCATCTCCGCGACCTCGTCAAGGAAGATCGTGCCGCCTCTGGCGAGCTGGAACATCCCGGCTCGCGTGGCGATCGCGCCGGTGAAGGCCCCTCGCTCATGGCCGAACATCTCGGATTCGAGCAGCTCTGCCGGGATTGCGCCGCAGTTCACCGGGATGAACGGGTGATCTGCGCGCGGCGAAAGCGCGTGCAGCGCGCGCGCGACCAGCTCCTTGCCGGTGCCGCTCTCCCCCATGATGAGCACCGTGGCGTCGGTAGCCGTCACCTTTTTGATGAGTGTTTGAATGCTCAACATCACGGGGTGGTTGCCTATGAGAAACGGAAATTCATTCATAAGTGCACCCTCGCAGCACGCAGCGTGCCTCTCGGGTCGTCGCAAAAACGGATATATTCCACGACCTCGGTAGCGAGGTGTGTCATCGCGCCGGACTCGTCCGTGACAGAATATCGGAGTGTAATTAGGGCTCTACCGTCAAATTGTGGACGAGGACTCGCTGCAGTGTTCGGCCGCCGATGAGACGGCGGTGGGTGCGATCGGGGGAGACTACCGCGGGTCGGGGGGTCGGAGGAGCGGGGCGGGGCGCGAGTGGTCGGCCATCAACAGGGTCGCGCGCGGCACCGCGACCACCTGATGGCAGCCGGGGCACTGCGGCGTCATCGTACTTCCGGTCACGCCCTGAAGGTACGAGAGCGAGATGTTGCAGTGTGGACACGGACCGAACCATGCGGATGCCATGAGATCTCCTTCCAGCAGCTCCGAGACAACCTTCCTTGTAGCACACCCCCGCACGCATTTCGATCATGTCCCTTCGGCGCTCGCTTGGCGAGCGCCCCTGGTCCGGCTAGGGAAGGAGGGATGCGAATGGTCTCCGCCGCCGCCGCCGTCGCCACCATCCGCTCGGGCGAGCAAGTGTTCCTCCACGGTGCCTGCGCGACGCCCACGGTCCTCCTCGACGCGCTGGTGGCGCGGGCAGCGGAGCTGCGCGACGTCGGGGTCGTCCACCTGCACGCGGAAGGCCCGGGCCCCCACCTCGCGCCGGCGATGGCGCCGCACTTCCGGCACCGGGCGCTCTTCATCGGCGCCAACGCGCGTGCGGCGATCGCGGAGGGGCGCGCCGAGTACGTGCCCATCTTCCTCTCGGACGTTCCACGCGCTCTCGGGCGCGACGCGCTCACGATCGATCATGCGCTGGTGAACGTGACGCCGCCCGACCGCCACGGCTTCTGCTCGCTCGGTGCCTCGGTGGACGTCGCGCTCGCCGCCGTCCGCGTCGCGAAACGGGTGGTCGCGCAGCTGAACCGCGCGCTGCCGCGGACACTCGGCGACGGCGCGATCCACGTGCGCGAGATCGACTACGGCGTCGAGGTCGACGTACCGCCGTACGAGGTGCCGCCGCCGCCGATCGGCGACGTCGAGCGCCGGATCGGCGAGCGAGTCGCGGCGCTCGTGCCCGACGGTGCGACGTTGCAGATGGGGATCGGCGCCGTTCCCGGCGCGGTCGCGCTCGCCCTCATCAACCATCGCGACCTCGGCATCCACACCGAGATGTTCACCGACGTCATCGTCGACCTGGTGGAGCGCGGCGTGGTCACCGGCGCGTGCAAGGAGATCAACCGTGGGAAGATCGTTTCCGCCTTCCTCATGGGTACGCGCCGGCTCTACGACTTCGTCGACGACAACCAGATGATCGAGATGCGGCCGGCCGACTATACCAACGACAGCGCGATCATCCGTCGCTTTCGCCGCATGGTGGCGGTGAACTCGGCGATCGAGATCGACCTCACCGGTCAAGTCTGCGCCGACTCGATCGGACACCGCCTCTTCAGCGGCGTCGGCGGGCAGATGGACTTCATGCGCGGGGCGGCGCTCGCGGAGGAGGGACGCGCGATCATCGCGCTGCCGGCGACGGCGAGCGGCGGGACGGCGTCGCGCCTGGTTGCGACCCTGCGGCCGGGGGCGGGCGTCGTCACGACGCGCGCGCACGTGCAGACGGTGGTGACGGAGTTCGGCGTCGCCGAGCTGCACGGCCGGAGCATCCGCGAACGCGCACGAGCGTTGATCGCGGTCGCGCATCCGAACTTTCGCGAGGCGCTGACGGCCGAAGCGCGCGCGCTGTACCTGCTCTAGCCCGCGCACGCATGCGTCGAGACGCGGCCGAGCACCCGCCCCATCCGCCGCACGTGCCGCCGCGGACGGTGCTCACGGCGGCGGGCATCACGCTGCTGGCGGCGGCGATCGAGGTCGCCGGCTCGATACGCGGCGGCAGCCTCTTTCTCAGCGCCGACGCGCTGCATTTGGTCGCGCACCTCGGGATCTTCGCCGTGCTCCTCATCCCGGCGGCGCGCTGGCACGAGCGCGGCGAGGACCTCGCGGCGATCAGCGTACTCGCGCTCGTGGCCGTGATCGCGGCTCGCATCGGCGTCGCGGCCGCGGAAGACCTGGCGGCCGGGACGCGCGATCCGCCGCACCCCGCCTTCATGCTGCTCGCGCTCCTCGGTCTGAGCGCGAACCTCACGACCGCATATCTCTTCACGCATCCGGCGCAGACGCGCTGGTCGTTTCGCGCCGCGCTCGCGCACGAGCTCTCGGACGGGGCGCTCACGGTCGTCGCGCTCGTCGGCGCGCTCGCGATCGAGCTCTTCGGGTGGCGCTGGGTGGACCCGGCGGCGTCGCTGGCGATCGGTGTCTGGCTCGGCGTCTGGGCGGCGCGGTTGCTGCTCCGGCGGCTGCGGATCGGGCCGCGGGCCTGGGCGGACGCGTCGCATCACTAGTACTCGAGCGCGGCGCGATCGCGGGCGTCACGGTTTCGACGCGCGCACATCGGCGCCGGTCGCTGTGCGCGTGCGCATCGTCACGGTCCCGCCCATGTACGTCGAGTGAGGTCAGGTAACTGACCTCCGGCATCGAAAACTTCTGTATGTTCGGCGTCGTGCCTGTTGGCGCGATCCTCGCTCGAGACGGTCGATGGTCGAGGGCGAGAATCACGCGCGCATCCTGCTGGTCGAGGAGAGCCCGACGGACCGCGCGCTGCTCGAACGCGCCCTGCGCAACTGCGTAACGGTCGTGCTCGACGCCGAGGCCGCGCTCGAGGCGGCGCGCCGTCAACCTTTCGCCGCCGTCCTCCTCGGCGACGCGCTGCCGGGCCGGCGCGCACTCGACGTCCTGCGCGACCTGCATGCGGCGGTCGGGGAGACGCCGATCGTCTTCATGACCGAATCAGTGACCAAGGGCGTGACCGAGGCGACGGCGGTCGGCCGTCAGGCGGACGATACGATTACCACGCTCGCCGACACGCTTGCCGAGTCGGCGCGCGCGGCGGCGCAGATCGTGGTCGCCGTCGGCCAGCAATCGACGGGGATGACGCAGATCCACGAAGCGATGCGGAACATCGACCAGGTGACACGGCAGACGATCGCGGCGACGCGGCAGACCGAGCAGGCGGCGCAGAACCTGAACGCGCTCGGCAACGACCTCGCCGCGCTGAGCGGCGTCTGAGGATCGGCGGACCGGCCACTCCGCGAGGTGATGCCATGCTACGCGTTCTCGTCGTCGACGATTCCCCCACTGCCCGGGCGCTGCTGATCACCATCTTGCAACGCGATCTGGAGATCACGGTCGTCGGCGAGGCACGCGACGGCATCGAGGCCATCGAGATGGCGAAGCGGCTCAGCCCGCAGCTGGTGACGATGGACGTCCACATGCCGCGCATGGACGGGCTCGAGGCGACCAAGGCGATCATGCTCGCGGCGCCGACGCGGATCGTCATCGTCACCGCGAGCCTCGACGAGCACGAGGTCGCGACCTCCCTCCAGGCACTGCGGGCGGGAGCCCTGTGCGTGCTGCGGAAGCCGCCCGGCCCGGCGGCGCCGGGCCATGCGAGCGAGTCACGCCAGCTGCTCGAGACCGTGCGGGCGATGGCGGAGGTGAAGATTCCCGGGCACACACGCGCTGCGGAGCCCGCGCCGGCAAACGGCGGCACGCGGCTGGTCGCGCTTGCGGCCTCGACCGGCGGTCCGGGGGCGTTGCACCGCATCCTGTCGGAGCTGCCCTGCGACTTCGGCGTCCCGGTGCTCGCGGTGCAGCACATGAGCTGCGGATTCATCCCCGGCCTCGTGAGCTGGTTGAATGCCGGCACGGCGCTGCGCGTGAAGATCGCCGAGACCGGCGAGGCGCTCACGCCGGGCGTGGTCTACCTCGCGCCCGACGGGCGCCACCTCGGTGTTGGACGCGGAGCGCGCGTCACACTCTCCGACGAGGCGCCGGTGCGCGGCTTTCGCCCCGCCGCGTCGTATCTCTTCGAGTCGGCGGCGCACGCGTTCGGGTTCGGCGTCGTGGCGGCGATCTTGACGGGGATGGGCGACGACGGCGTTGCCGGGCTCGGCGCCGTGCATCGTGCGGGCGGGTACGTCCTCGCGCAGGACGAGGCGTCGTCAGTCGTCTTCGGAATGCCCGGAGCGGCGGTCGCGGCGGGCGTCGTCGACGAGATCCTCCCGCTTCGCGACGTGAGTGAGCGCTTGCTCGCGCTCCTCAGCGAGTCGCGGCGGCGATCCGCCGCCGCGCGCTCCCATGGATCGGGAGGCAGCCAATGAGACAAGTGCTCGTCGTCGAGGACAGCGCCACGCAAGCGCAGCAGGTCGCGTTCACGCTGCGCGCGGCGGGATTCGCGGTCGAGGTGGCCGCGGATGCGGAGAGCGCTCTCGCGCGCTGCGCCGCCGCGTCGTTCGACGTCGTCCTCAGCGACATCGTGATGCCGGGGAAGTCGGGTTACGAGCTCTGCCGCGACCTCAAGCAGAGCGAGCACAGCCGCGACCTCCCGATCATCCTGATGACGACGCTCCACGATCCGATGGCGATCATCGACGCTCTCGCCTGCGGGGCGGAGAATTTCATCACCAAGCCGTACGAGGCCGACTACCTGGTCGGACGCGTCAACGACGTGATCGCGATGCGCCAGCGGCGGCGCGGCCGCCGCCTCGTCACCGAGACCGAGATCGCGTTCCTCGGCAAGCGCTTCGTGATCAACTCCGACAAGGAGCAAATTCTGAACCTCCTGGTCTCTACCTTCGAGGACATCGTGCGTGCCAACCGCGGCCTCGAAGAGAGCCGGGCCGCGCTTCGCGATGCGGATCGTGAGCTCGAGTTCCACAGTCGACAGCTGGCGCGCAGCAATCGCGATCTCGAAGCGTTCGTCTGCACGGTCTCGCACGACCTCAAGGAGCCACTGCGCGGCGTCGAGGGCTTCAGTCGCATTCTCCAGCAGGACTACGCATCCGCCCTCGACGAAGAGGGTCAGCGCTACCTCGGGTTCGTCCGCGACTCGGCGCTGCGCATGCGGCAGCTGATCGACGACTTGCTCGCCTTCTCGCGGGTCGGTCAGCAGCAATCGCGGCCGAACGCGGTGGCGCTCGGCCCGCTCGTGCAGGACGTCCTCGGCGCCATTCGTTTCTCGATCGACGACGCCAAGGCGACGGTGAGTGTCGCCACCGAGCTTCCGACCGTCGTCGGGTACCGTGTGCTGCTGTCCGAGCTGTTCTCGAATCTCCTCGGGAACGCCATCAAATACCGCCGGTGCGATGTCCCGCCGGAGATCGTGATCGCCGCCCGGTCGCTCGACGGAGGTGTCGAGATCGTGGTCGCCGACAACGGCATCGGGGTGCCCGTCCAGTATCGTGAAAAGGTGTTCGGGCTCTTTCAGCGCCTTCACCAGCGCGACGAGTATCCCGGCACGGGGGTCGGGCTCGCGCTCTGCAAGCGCATCGTCGAGGAGCACGCCGGAACGATCGGGCTCGAGGAGACGGCGGGCGGCGGGTGCACGGTGCGGTTGACGTTGCGGCATCCGGAGCCGAGGACGACGGCGGACGAGACCGTCGCCGGCGCGTGAGCCCGTCGATCAGACCTGACCGTCGCGACGGACGGCGGCGCCGGGTGCCGCGGCGACGACCGTGTCGCTCGCAAGGTCGGTGGATTTGCGCGGCGTCCGCCGGGCGCGCGCTCCTCGACGCGCGGGAGCGGCCGCGGCCTCGGCCTCGGGTGCGCGGACGACCGCTGGTGCAGGGAACTCGACTCGCACCGTCGTGCCCTTTCCAGGCGCGCTCTCGAGCGCGATCGTTCCGCCGAGCAACGACGCGTAGCGTTTGACGATACCGAGTCCGAGGCCGAGGCCCTCGAAGCTGCGGGTGCTCGAACCGTCGAGCTGGCGGAAGTCCTCGAAGATCAGTCCGCGAGCCTCGGGCGGGAAGCCGACGCCGGTATCGGCGACGGTGAGCACGAGGCTGCCGCTTGCGCTCGGCGCGAGCGTCACGACGACCCGCCCGGCGTGCGTGAACTTGATGGCGTTACTGAGGAGGTGGTACGCGACGGCGCGGATCTTCTCGCGATCGTGCTCGACCTCGGTGCGGTCGTTCGGTGATTGCCACTCGAGCACGAGGCCCTTGTCGGCATTGAGCAGGAAAGCGTCGGCACGGAGCTCCTCGACGAGGGCGCCGCATGAGAAGCGCGAGAGCGTCACACCGATGGTGCCGGACCGCAGCTGCGCCAGGGTGAGCAGCGATTGCAGGACCTCGTGGAGGCGCGTCACCTGTCCGCGCGCCTTCTTCAGCATGTCGCGAGCCGCGCTCTCCGGCGTCAGCTCGTCCTCGAGGAGCTCGTGGTAGCCGACGATGATGTTGAGCGGTGTCCGTAGCTCGTGGGACAAGTTGGCGACGATCTCCGCTTTGACGCGGGCTGCCTCCTCGGAGCGGAGGTAGAGTGCCTCGATCTCGGCGGCCTGCCTACGCACCATCGACGTGCGCGCCTCCACCTTGGCCTCGAGCTCGCCGGCGTAGGTTTCGAGGCGCGCTCTCGAATCGGCGAGCGCGCGCTCGAGGCGTACCCGCTCGAGGACGCGCTCGACCGCGAGACGCAGCGCCAGGCCGTCGTCGTCGCTCTTCGAAACGTAGTCGTAGGCCCCGTGCCGCAGGGTCTCGACCGCGACCGCGAGATCGCTCTGCCCGGTCGTCATGATGATCGGGGGATGGGGCAGACGATCGAGCTCGTGCAGAACGGCGAGGCCGTCGAGATCGGGGAGATGGTAGTCGAGGAGCATCAGGTCGAGGTTGTCGGCGGCGAGGTGCGGCTGCGCCTGCGCCCAGCTTCCGACCGCGATCACTTCCACCGGACCGAGCGGCGCCGCGAGCGTGCCGAGGGCCCGCGCCGCCAGCTCGCGATCGACGGGACTGTCGTCGATCAACAAGACCCGAATGCCCATAGTGACCCGAGGGACCATCGGCAGGATGGGCCGCGAACTTGAGCGATCAGCGCGTTCATGCCGCAATCACATGGAAAGTATCGTGCGAGTTGTGCGGGTCAGAACTCGCAGCCGCCGGCCGTGCAGCCGCTGAAGTCGATCGTACAGTCGCGTCGGCACGCGAGCCTGCCGCCGGCGTCGTCGCAGAAGTCGTCGCAGGTGCATACGTCCTCGATGCAGCTGTCGGTGTCGTAGGCCCTGCCGTCGCACTGCTCGTCGCCCTCGACGATCCCGTTTCCGCAGACGGGAGTGCTCGTCGGCGACGGCGTCGGGATCGTGGCGCCGGTCGGCGTCGGATCGTTCGCCGTGGGCGTCGACGTCTCGCTACTTCTCGGCGTCCGGCGCGGGCGCCGCGTCCGCGTCGGCATCGGCGTTTCCGCGACGAGCGTCGCCGTCGGGGTCGCGACGATGCCGATTGGACCGGCGGTCACGGTCGGACTCGGACGATCGCACGCCGCCGCGGCGTCGCTCGCCTCGAGCGCGTCGAGCTCGTGTTCGAGGCCGACGCACGCCAACGCCTCGGCGGCGCGCGGCGCCTCGGCGACCGCGAGGAGCCGCGTCGTCGCGCCGTCGACGAGGCGTCCGACGCACGTGCCGAGCGAGCGTAGGTCCGCGACTTCGGTCGGCTGCGGAAGGCATCGGCAGATCCGCGCAGCGCTTGCGAATCCGAGGCCGTTCGGGTCGAGGACGGTGGAAAAGACGATGTGCGTGCAGCGTCCGCTCGCCAGCTTGGCGGCGAACCTCTGCGCGGCGCGCGCCAACGTCAGTTGCTGCGCCTGGCATCGCGGTGCCGCCGCCGCGCAGCACGTGCCGGGGTCGGCGCCGTCGGCGGTGAGGCAGCGCACGCCGGCGGCGATGCACCTGCCGACCTGGCGTCGGATGCCGTCACCGAGCTGGCGGCTGGCGCGCGCCAGCGCGTCCTGACACGCGGTGATCGGATCGGATGTCGGCCGCAGCGCGCCGTCGTCGGCGCGCGCATCGACAGCGAAGAACACGACGAGAAAAGTGATCGCGAGAGTGCGCATGGTGGGTCTCCGTGAACGCGCAGTGTCCGAGCTTGCACGTCGACCATACGCTCCGAGCGGCACCCGCTGTCAATATGACTTTATATGTCGTGACGCACGATCATTATGAAATGACAATTGTCATTCGAAAGTAGTAATACCAAAGAACTATGCGCGAGGAGGGGTGCTCAGCGGCCGTGACGCATGAAGACGCCGTGACCGCTCGTCCCGGCGTAGAGGACGTCCTCCGCGGGATCGATCGCCAGCGCCCAGACGGTATCGATCAGCCCCGCCGGCAGGAGTTGCCAGCTCCGGGCGCGGTCGCCGCTCGCGAACAGCGCGCCGGCGCTCGCGCCCGCGTAGACGGTGCCCGGGCGGGTCGGGTCGACGGCCAGCGCCCAGACGACGGCGGTCGTGAGGCCACGGCTCGCCGCTTGCCAGCGCCCGTCGGCGCCGGCGGCACACACGCCCCCACCACTCGTCGCCGCATAGAGCACCGCTGGAGGGTGCGGCTCGATCGCGAGCGCCTCGACCGTGAGGGTCGTGAGCCCGGTGTTCATCGACTCCCACGTCTTCCCGCCGTCGCTGCTGTGCGCCACCCCCGCGCCGGCGCTGGCCGCGTACACCGCCTCGTGGTGTGTGGGATCGACGAGTAGGGCGACCACGTCGGCCGTGCCGGTGGGGTACTCGAGGCGTACCCAGGTCGCGCCGGCGTCCGTGCTTTCGAGGATGCCGCCGCCGCTCGTGCCGACGTACAGCCGCGCCGGCTCGACCGGGTCGATCGCGACCGCGAAGACCACCGTCGCCGTATCGATGCCCACGAGGCGGGTCTCGATCCACGTGGCGCCGCCGTCGGCGCTCTTGAAGAGTTGGCCTCGACCGGTCGCCGCGTAGAGGATCGAGGGATCGCGAGGGTCGAGGGTGGCGGCGCGGACGTCCGTCCGGCCGCCGCCCCCGAGTCGTAGCGGGCGCCACTCCGCGCGCGCCGGCGCGCGCGCGAGCAGGCCGGCGTCGCTCGTGCTCGCATAGACCGTGTGCGGTGCACGCGGGTCCACGGTGAGCGCGCGCACGATCGCACCGCCGGGGCCGAGTGCGATCCATGGCTGCGGGTTGTGCCGGGAGATGCCCCAGATGCCGGCGGCGGCGAGGACGGCGACCGCGAGCACGACCAGGACGAGACGCCGCGACGCGCTCCCCGAGTCGAGCGGAACGTTCGATGCCGACGCGACGGTCGTGTGCCTGCGAGTCATCCGAGCGAGCGAAAGACCCGAACGCTAGCGCAAGAACGGCGGCTCCGCGATGGGAAGCACCAGCGCCGGCGAGGCCGGACGTCGTTCAGCCGATCGGTGGGACGCCGGGGACGACGAAGGGGGGCGGCAGCCGCTCGGCAGCGGGGGCGGCGCCGGGAGCGGCACCACCGGTGATGGCACCACCGGTGGCGGCACCGGTGGTCTTGGCGGCATGCGTCGGCTGGTCGCGCCGTGCGAGCACGCTCAGGCGGCGGTTCTCGTCGGCAAGGGGATCGTCGGGGTTGAGCAGCTTGGTGTCGGCGTAGGCGGTGACCCGCAGCACTTGGTGTGGATAGAGCCCGCGCCCTTCCATGATCTGACGGGCGGCGTTGGCGCGCGCGTAGGACAGGTCCCAGTTGCTCTGCTGCGCGCCCGGCGCGAACGGTCGCGCGTCGGTGTGGCCGCCGATCTCGATGCGGTTCGGCAGCTTGCCGAGCTCACTCGCGATCTCGCCGAGGAGCGTGACCAAGGCGGGCTTCAATCCCGCGCTGTTGATATCGAAGAGGAGATCCTTGCGACCCTCGGCGCCGGAGTCGATGACCTGGATCTCGAGGCCCTCCTCCGTCACCTGCATGCGGACGTTGTCGCGGATCGCCGCGAGACCTGGATTCTGCTCGAGGGCCCGTTGAATCTCCTTGGCGTGACCGCGGAGCGCCTCGAGGTCCTCGCCCTTGCCTTGCACCACCGAGAGCGACGCGTCGAGCGGGTGCGACTTGTCGGTCTTCGCCGCTTGCGTCGAGCTGCCGATGAGCGAGCCGCCGGGCAGCACGCTCGAGTTGCGGAAGTAGCGCGCGATGTCCTGTCGCAGCTGGAGGTCCGCCTGCGTGAGCAGCCAGAGCACCATGAAGAGCGCGAACATGCAGGTGATGAAGTCGGCGTACGCCACCTTCCAGGCGCCACCGTGATGGCCGCCGCCGTGCCCCGCCTTGCGCTTGATCTTGATGATGACCTGCGGCTTCGCGCTTGCCGACATCGCGACTCCTCAGGCCGCGACCGCGACCGCGGCTTTGGCGCTCTTGATCGCCTCGTCGGTCTCGTCACTCGAGGGTCGCACGGTGCCGAAGATCGCCTTGCGCGCGAACTCGACGGCGACGATCGGCGACGCGCCACGCACCGCCGGGATCATGCCCTCTTTGATACAGCGCAGGTAGCGCGTCGAGGCGGCGCCCTGGATCTCGACGTTGGTCGCGATCGGATTCAACATCCCGTACGACATCAGCACGCCGAGGAACGTTCCGACGAGCGCGGCGCCGATCTTGTGGCCGATCTCCTCGGGCCCGGCGTCGAGCGAGCCCATGGTGATGATGATGCCGAGCACCGCGGCAACGATCCCGAGCCCGGGCAGCGCGTCGCCGGTCTTCTGGATCAACCCGACGGGGATCGTCACCTCCTCGTGATGGGTGTCGAGCTCGGAGTCGAGGAGGACGTCGAGCTCCTCGGCGCTGGCGGTGCCGTTCACGACCTGCTTGAGCGCGTCACGGAAGAAGTCGACTGCGTGGTGGCGCTTCAGGAAGCCGGGATACTTCGAGAAGATCGCGCTCTTTTCCACCTCCTGAACGTGCTCGTCGAGCGCGACGGCGCCGTTCTTCCGGAGGAACTGGTACACTTCGTATTGGAGCGTCAGCAGCTCGATGTAGTCGGCTTTCGTCGGGCTCGAGCTCGTGAAGGAGCTCGCCATCGCCTTGAAGACCTGTCCGAGGACCTTGCCCGGCGCGGACACGAGCAGCGAGCCGATCGCGGCGCCGAAGATGATGATCAGCTCGGCCGGCTGGATGAGGACGTGCAGGGGGCCGTTTTCCATCAGGTAGCCCCCGACTACTCCACCCAGTACGACGGCGATGCCGATGATGGTGAACATGGTCGCGACGGGGCGCAGCTCTCCCGCCGCTCACCGTCGGTAGGGTTTTCGGTCCGTTACGCCGAGAACTTGAGAGGGTGACCGGTCAGGGCGGGCAGGCGGTGTTGCAATCGCTACCGCTGCCGACGGTACCCCCGACGCGCGTGCAGTGGTCCGCGGTTGCGGCTTTCCGGCAGGCCGGGATCCGGCAATCGGCTAGGCTGTCGCAGGGCTTCTGCGAGCGGCTGCACGTCCCTTCTTTCTTGCCGTCCCCGGGCGCGGGATCGTTCAGACAGTCGTGCTGGCGGGGGAGGCAGCAGGTGACGGCGTTCGGCTCGCCGCAGGTCGAACGGGCGGCCTCGCGCCGCAGATTGGCGGCGCAGGCGCGCGGCACCGAACCGCACACCTGCGTGCCGTCCGCGCCCTTGTGACAGCCGCTCAGCGCGCGGAGCTTGTCGCCGACGCAATGGACGTGTGCGGCGCGGCTTTGCGCCGTCGCGCACGGGCAGGCGACGTCGATCTCCGCCTGCACGGTACGCTGTACCTCCGCACAGTGCGGCCGGTCGGCCGCCTGCGCCGCACTCGCAAACGGGATCAGGAATCCTGCAACGATTGCCAAGTGTCGCATTCTCGTCAGACCTCCAAAGATCTCGTCCCTATCGTACGCCGGCGCGGCCGTACAGGCATGTGCTCCGGAGCGACGGGCGTTACGCGGATGTTCACTGTGCCGCTTTCCTGACATGGATCGGCGCGCGCGAGGTCCACTTCGCCAGGGAAATTCACTCGTGCAAGGTGGCATATCAGTTGCTTACGTCCAGGCCAGCGCGGATGTCCCGCGCCATTCAGCGAGGAGTGTCCATGGAAGCCGACAACATCCGCAGTCTGCGTCGTAATCTCGGCATGACCCAGGAAGAGTTCGCGCATCGCCTCGGGATCACCGTCGCGACCGTGAACCGCTGGGAGAACGGTCACAACAGCCCAACACGCTTGGCGCGGAAGGCGCTCTACGATCTCGCGACCGAGGGTGGGGTACGCGGCCCGCAGCTCAACACGCCATCAGAGGGCTGACCGGCCACACCCGGCCGCGCACGTCGGGCGAGCCGTGCTCGCGGCGGCGTTGCGCGCGTCGCGCGCGATCAGCGGCGTCCGCCGCCGGATGGGCGGAAGTGCGCGAAGCTCTCGCTGCCGGGTCGGATCGCTTTGGTGCTGAAGAACGGCGGCGGCTTCGACGGGAACCACAGGCGTTCGTGGGTGCGCTTCAAGCGCTCACGTAGCCGCGAGCGGTCGCGTGCGTTGTCGAGCGCGCGCCGAACCTCCTCGACCGATATTTCCATCGTCGCCTGCAACGCCCCCTGCACGAGCTGAATGTTCAGCAGGGGATCCTGCGGCGAGGGTCCGTCCTGCACCTGGAGCTGGACCTTCTTGTCGATCGAACGGATGATCTTTCGCAGTTCGTTGTGGGCGTTGGTCTCGAGATCTTGATGCCGCATCGGACGTCTTCACCTCCGGGGACACATCGCGGCGCTGCACGCGCGGCGAACGGGTGAGCATAGGAGGCTCGGGAGCCGACGTCAAGGCGATGCAGCCGATTGCGCGGCGCCGACGGCGGCGCGCACAGTGGTCGCGTGGTGTACGTCGATCCCCCGCTCGCCGCGCTCCGCATCGGCCCCATGCCGGCGTGCATCGCCAACGTCCGCGTCGGCACCGCGTCCTGGACCGAGCGCACCCTCCTCGAGAGCGGCGCCTTCTATCCGCCGAACGTCACCACAGCCGCCGATCGTCTGCGCTACTACGCCCGGCACTTCCCCGTGGTCGAGGTCGACTCCACCTTCTATGCGCTGCCCGCCGAGCGCGTGGCGAAGGCGTGGGTCGAGCGCGTGCCCGCCGATTTCGTGTTCGGCGTGAAGGCGTTCGCGGCGCTCACCCAGCACCCCTTCGTCCCGGCGCGGCTGCCACCCGATCTTCGCGCCGCGCTCGGCGCTGCGCTCGGCCGCCAACCGCGTCTCTATGCGCGCGAGCTTCCGTCCGAGGTCGACGCCGAGATCTGGCGGCGTTTCGTCCTGGCGCTGGCGCCGCTCCACGAGGCCGGCCTCCTCGGATACGTGTTGCTGCAATTCCCGAAGTGGTTTCCGCGCTCGCCGACGAGCATCGCCTACCTCGAATCCTGCCGCGAGCGGTTGCCGTACCCGCTCGCGATCGAGTTCCGCGACCCGAGTTGGCTCGCGGCCGAGCGGGCCGCGCGCACGTTCGACTTCCTGCGCGCGCGTGGGCTCGCGTACGTGTCCGTCGACGAGCCGCAGGGCACGCCGGCGAGCGTGCCGCCGATCGCGGAGGCGACGAGCGACGCGCTCGCCGTCGTCCGCTTCCACGGCCGCAACGTCGACGCCTGGAACCGTCCCGGCGTGAGCGTCGTCGAGAAGTTCGGCTACCGGTACACGCCGGACGAGCTGCGCGAATGGCAGCCGCGCATCGAACGCCTCGCCGGACGGACGCGCCGCGTGCTCGTCCTCATGAACAACTGCCGCAATCACTACGCCGTGCAGAACGCGAAGGAGCTCGCAACGATGCTCGCCGCCGGCGCGCTCGGCCGCGTCACGGGGTGAGGACGAGCTCGATCGTCGCGGTGCCGCCGGCGAGGACGTCGACGGCCTGTTCGCGGCTGCCGAGGCGCGAATGCCAGGCGGCGACGACGTAGTGCCCCGCCGGCACGTGGGCGAGCGTGAACGCGCCGTCCCGACCCGTCACCGCGAAGTAGGGATGATCGACGACGCCGAGCGCGGCGTGCATCCACGGATGGACGTCGCATTGCACGGCGACCGGCACTTCGGGACGGTCGACCGCGATCGCGCGGTGCGCGCCCTGGAATCCGAGGCCGAAGTTCCAGGCCGACGACTTCACGGGCGTGCCGTGGACGTTGTGGAGCGTGTCGTCGCTGTTCACGAACTCGATCGGCTGGCCGACCTGCGCGCCGACGACGCGCGGGACGTAGAGGCAGCCGCGCTGGTCGACGACGACCGCCGTCTCCGGCACCGCGAACACGCGGTCCTCGAGGCCGTGCGCGACGTATACGAACGCGTCGGCGAGCATGCCCGCGTCGGTCCGGACCTCCTCGAGGGTGAGCCCGCCGGGATGCGCCGCGGCGCAGGTGGGATCGCTCGCGACCTCCACGCGGCGCGGCGCGGGCGCGTCGCCGGCGAAACGGACGTGGCCGGTGATCGCGCCCGTCGTCGCCGCGTCGAGCGGTGTCGGTGTGCGGGACGGGCGCGGCGTCGAACCGGGCGCGCGCTCGCACCCGCCGGCGACGATCACCGTCGCCAGGACGAGGAGCGCGAGCGCGTCGGGACGCGCTCTTGATTGCCTCGTGGTCTCTGGCACTGTGCGACGCGGAGCGAGCGAGCGAGACGACATCCCGGGGTGCACACTATGACGAAACCGATTCAGGGGGCAGTGGCGCTGCTGATCGCCGTCGCGGCGTGTCGGCACGAGACGGAGCGGCGCCCTCCGACGCCGCTCGATCATGCGACCGTCGGCGTGATCGCGGGCGAGGTGCGCTTCGCGGGCACGCCGCCGGCGCCGAGCGTCGTCGCGATGGCGAGCGCCAAAGAATGCGGCGCGCAGCACGCCGGTGCGATCGATGCCGGCGACGTCTTGGTGCGAGACGGCAAGGTGCAGAACGCGATCGTCGCGATCAAGGACGGCCTCGGCGATCGCGTCTTCGCGGTGCCGCAGACGCCGGTCGTCGTCGACCAGCGCGGCTGCCTCTTCGTGCCGCGCGTCGCGGCCGCGCAGGTCGATCAGCCGATCGAGTTCCGCAACAGCGACGCGCTCGCGCACAACGTCCACGGCGCACCCGCCAAGTCGTCGGGCTGGAACTTCAGCCTCGGCCTCAAGGGCGCGACACGCGTGCTCGCGGTCGACGCGGCGCAGCCCGTCATTCCCATCACGTGCGACATCCATCCGTGGATGCAGGCGTACCTGGGCGTCTACGACCACCCGTACTTCGTGGTGACGGACGCGGACGGTCAGTTCGCGCTACGCGACGTGCCGCCCGGGACCTACGTCGTCGAGGTCTGGCACGAGCGCTTCGGCACCCGCACCGCGACCGTCACGCTGGCGCCGAAGGAGACGACGACGGTCAGCTTCACGTTCGGCGGCGGCTGAGTCGGCGACCGAGTCGACTCCGCGGCCGGCGATAGGGGAGGGCCGGCGACGGCGCCGCCGGTGCTCCCGGCGGCGCCGCGCCCGTGCTTCAGAAGCCTTTGACGTTCTTGGCGCGCTCGTAGACGTGCGACACGAGCCCCCAGCCGACCAAGACGACGATCGTCAGCGAGATCGGCGTCGCCGTCGCCGCCCACGTCGCGTGCTGGCTGATCATCGTGAACACCAGCGGCACCGACATGTAGGTGTTGTGCTTCGAGCGTGTCCCGGCGAGCGCGACGATCGCCGCATCCGGTGCCTGCCCGTTCTTGACGGCGGTGATGATCGTGCGCTGCGACGGCCAGATGCGGAACCACACGTTGAAGGCCATCGTCGTGCCCAACAGCGAGCCGAGGTGAATCGCCGTGCCGCGGAAGCTGAAGCCCGCCCAGCGATCGAAGAGGAGGAGCACCACGAAGACGAGGCCGAGCCCGGCCCAGAAGCCCGTCGACGGGTCTTTCAGCGGCCCCTTGTAGAGCGCGTCGTAGATGAAGGGGGCGATGAAGACGAGCGCGACCATGAGGAGTATCGGCCCCGTCCAATGGCGGACACCGCCCGGGAACGCCGCGCCCATGTGATAATAGACGAGCAGCAGCAGGAACACGCCGGTGATCCAGGTGAACGCCGCGCCCCAGCGAAACCAGAACAGCGCGCGCGGCATCAGCTCCGGGACGACCTTCTTCTTCGTCTCCGCGTCCATCGTCGCGGCGAAGGGTCCGTTCACCCAGTTGAAGAAGTACAGCAGGCCGATCCAGAGGATGCCGAAGAAGACGTGGAGCCAGCGAAACAGCGAGTCGACCAAATTCATCACATCCATTGAACCCTCCTCCTGCCTGATCGCGCTGGTGCTTAGAGGCCGTCCCATTCCTTGTCAAGGAACACGAGGTCTCTGGCGCGTCGCGGGGCGGTGGGGTAAACGGCACTGTCGACAGGCGCCGGAGAGGTGGCCGAGTGGTCGAAGGCGCACGCCTGCTAAGCGTGTGTAGGGGTAACACTCTACCGAGGGTTCGAATCCCTCCCTCTCCGCTCCCGTCTCGCCTGGCACAATGACGATCCTGCGTGGTGAGAGCACGGCGCCGCTTCGCCGCGCCATCTTTCGCGCGCTCTGGATCGCCTCGGTCGCTTCGAGCGTCGGCACCTGGATGCAGGACGTCGGCGCCGCGTGGCTCATGACGTCACTCACGCCGTCGCCCTTCCTGGTGACGCTCGTGCAAGTCGGCTCGAGCCTGCCGGTGTTCCTCCTTGCCGTACCCTCCGGCGCGCTCGCCGACATTCTCGACCGGCGCCGTCTCCTCATCGTCACGCAAACGTGGATGCTCGCCGCCGCCGCCGTCCTCGGCGCCGTCACGCTCGGCGGACACGTGACCCCGCTCATCGTCCTCGCGGTCACCTTCGCGATGGGCTTCGGCATCGCGCTGAACGGTCCGGCGTGGCAGGCGATCATCGCCGAGCTCGTACCGCGCGACGAAATGCCCGCCGCCGTCGCCCTCAACAGCGTCGGCTTCAACATCGCGCGCGCCGTCGGTCCCGCGCTCGGCGGCCTCGTCGTCGCCGGCGCCGGCGCCGGCGCGGCGTTCCTCTTGAACGCCCTCTCGTTCCTCGGCACCGTCTTCGTGCTCTACCGCTGGCGACGCGACGTGCCCACGTCGCCACTTCCCGCCGAGCGCCTCCTCGGCGCCATGCGCGGCGGCCTGCGCTACGTGCGCTACACGCCGGCGCTCCGCACCGTCATGCTGCGCGCCGGCGGCTTCATCGTCTTCGCGATCGCCCTCATGGCGTTGCTGCCCCTCATCGCCCGCCACGAGCTCGGACGCGGTCCAACCGGCTACGGCGTGCTCCTCGGCGCCTTCGGCGTCGGCGCCGTCACCGCCGCGTCCGTGCTGGCGCCGCTGCGTCGTCGCTTTCACCTCGAGCAGATCACGCGCGTCGGTACCGTCGTCTTCGCGCTCTGCTGTCTCGTCGTCGCCCACGGTCGGATCTTCGCGCTCGACTGCGTCGCCATGTGGCTCGCCGGCGTCTGCTGGCTGACGATGCTCTCACTCTTCCACGTCGTCGCGCAGGGCGCCGTTGCCGGTTGGGTGCGCGCGCGCGGCCTCGCCGTCTACCTGCTCGTCTTTTCCGGCGGTATGGCTGCCGGCAGCGCCGTCTGGGGCGCCCTCGCGTCGCGCATCGGCACCCCGTGGTCGCTCAGCACCGCCGCGATCGGCCTCCTCGTCACCCTCCCGGCGCTCGCGCGCCTACGCCTCCCCGACGTCGCCGGCCTCGACCTCTCGCCGACGAAGTTCAGCCTCGCGCCGCACGTCGACACGCCCCACGACCGCGGCCCCGTCATGGTCACTGTCCGCTACGAGATCGCCGCCGCCGATCGCGGCGCCTTTTCCGCCGTCATGCGCGATATCGAACGCTTGCGCCGTCGCGACGGCGCCATCGGCTGGTCGCTCTACGAGGATGCCGAGGATCCCAAAACGTTCGTCGAGGTGTTCATGGTCGATTCGTGGGTCGAACATCTCCGCCAACACGAACGCCCGACGCAGAGCGACGTCGCCGTCCGCGAGCGCGTCCGCGCCCTCCATCGCGGCAGCGACCCGCCGAAGGTGGCGCACTACCTCGCCGTCGAAGATTGACTTGCCGACCCGGTTTGTTACAGGTGAGCGCTTCGCACGCGCCCATAGCTCAGTTGGATAGAGCGTTTGACTACGAATCAAAAGGTCGGGTGTTCGAATCACCCTGGGCGCATTCAGGAGTCTCGCGCCGTTAGTGCGCTCCCGCAGTAGTTCTCAAACGTCACTGTCCGCCTTTTGTCCGAGTCTGCGACGGGACGGGTGTCCACCGTGGCGCCCGTCCGTCGCGGACCTACGCGAGTCGGACACCGACCGCGCGACTCTCAATCAAACGGGCTGGTCTAACACCTTGCCGTGTCGGCACTTTCCTAGTGCTGTCCGCGAATTGTCCGCGCGCACGGGGGGCGCATGAACAGGACGCGATCGAGCGACAGCCTCGCGAGTGAGGCGGCGATCAGAGGGGATCGCCATACGATCGCGCCTCGATCACGTCGCTACCGACGACGATCGCGACACGCCCACGGACATCCGACGGTCCGCACGCTCAAGCGTGCCCTCGGGCGGTTCAGTGGCAACCCGCTCGACGGTCGCACGACGCTCGGCAAGGCGCTCGCCGCCTGGCGATGCGACCTCCTTGCCGACCTCGGTGGCGCCGACGCGATCAGCACGCAGCAAGCCGCGCTTGTCGATCTCGCGGTTCGTACGAAACTCCTTGTCGACAGCGTTGACGTCTACGTGCTCGGGATGAGCTCGCCGGTGAACAAGCGCAAACGACAGCTCTTTGCCGTCGTGGTGCAGCGCCAGGCGCTCGTCGGGCAGTTGCAGAGCTTGTTGCGCGACCTCGGCCTCGAACGGAAGGCGCGTGCCGTGCCGGACCTCGCGAGCTATCTGGCGAAGCGGGGCAGCGCCGATGGTGATGCCGGCCCTACTCCCCACGAATCGGCGCCGACCACGAGGAGCGAGACCGATGCGTAAGAGCCGCCAGCGCGCGCAGCAACGCGTTGTGAGCGACGCAGCGGCGGCGACGGCGCTCGTACCTTGTCCAACCTGCACCACGCCGTTTCGGCTCTGTCGCCCTTGGCAGAGGTTCTGCTCGGATCGGTGCCGCTGGCAGGCATGGATGAAGCGCCGCGCCGAGGAGCTGGCGTCGTGACGATCCTCGACGCCCTCGCCGACGCCAACCTGTTCGCACCGCTTTTCCGGCCGGCGGTGAGCTGGGCCGCGTGGCGTGCGGCGCTCGCGGCGATCCATGGCTTGCCGATGGACGCGGCGATGCGCGCGACCTTCCAGCGCCACACGGGGCGATCGGCGTCGCCGTCGGCGCAGGCACGCGAGGCGTGGCTGATCGTCGGCCGGCGAGGCGGCAAGTCGCGGATTGCCGCGGCGCTCGCGACGTACGCGGCCGCCTTCCGCCGGTACGACCTCGCGCCCGGCGAGCGCGGCGTCGCCATGGTGATCGCCGCCGACCGGCGGCAGGCGCGCGTCGTGTTCCGCTACGTCTGCGCGTTGTTCGACGCCGTGCCGATGCTCGCCCGGCTCGTCGCGGATCGCACGGCCGAGGCGCTGCACCTGACCAACGGCATCAGTGTCGAAGTCCACACGGCGTCGTTTCGCAGCGTGCGCGGGTACACGATCGTCGCGGCCGTGCTCGACGAGGTGGCGTACTGGCCGACCGACGAGAGCGCGAATCCCGACGCGGAGATCGTCGCGGCGCTCAAGCCGGGCATGGCGAGCGTGGCCGATGCGTTGTTGGTCGGGATTTCCTCGCCCTACGCGCGGCGTGGCGAGCTGTGGCGCGCCTACGCGCAGCACTTCGCGAAGGACGGCGACCCGGTGCTCGTGTGGCAGGCCGCTACCGCGAACATGAATGCGACGATCGACCCCGCCGTGATCGCTGCCGCCTACGAGGAGGACGAGCCGCGCGCCGCGGCCGAGTACGGCGCCGAGTTTCGCCGCGACGTCGAGACGTTCGTGGCGCGCGAGGCGGTCGACGCGTGCGTGATTCCCGACCGGCGCGAACTGCCGCCCGTGTCCGAGGTGGGCTACACGGCGTTCTGCGATCCGAGCGGCGGGTCGAGTGACAGCTTCACGCTCGCGATAGCGCACCAGGAAGGCGAGCGCGTAGTGCTCGACCTCGTCCGCGAGCGGCGCCCGCCGTTCAGTCCCGACGACGTCGTGCGCGAGTACGCCGCCACGCTGAAGCTCTATCGCTGCGCGACCGTGACCGGCGACCGCTACGGCGGCGAGTGGCCGCGTGAGCGCTTTCGGGCGCACGGCATCCACTACACGCCCGCCGAGCAGACGCGGAGCGACCTCTACGCGACGTTGCTGCCGCTCCTGAATGCGCAGCGCGTGGAGCTGCTCGACGAGCGCCGGCTCGTGGCGCAGCTCCTCGGATTGGAGCGACGTACGGCGCGCGGGGGCCGCGACTCGATCGACCACGCACCGGGCGCGGGCGCGCATGACGACGTCGTCAACGCTGTCGCCGGGGCGGTCGTGCTCGCGGGCGACGCTCGGCGCGTCGAGCCGAATTGGCGCAGCGTGTTCGCACGCCCGCGACAGAAGCTGATGGACCCCCTCGCGACGTTTCTCAACCAACACTGACGAACGCAACGGAAAAGGAGATCGAGATGGACGACCACGCACACGAGATCGAGAGGCTAGAAACGCAGATCGCCGACACCGACCGCGCCGCTGAAGCGAGCGCCGTGGTGCGCGAGCGCCTGGCGAAGCTCAAAGCCGCCGAGGCCGCCGCGGAGGAAGCCCGGCGCCGCGAGCGCGAGGCGCAGGCCGCGGCACGCGCGCTCCACGAGGCCGAGGCCGCCGAGTTACAGGAACGGGTCGCGCCGATCGTCGAGGCGGCTGCCGCGATGGACCCGCAGTTTGCCGCGCTCGAGGACGACGTGCAGGCGTATCTCCGCCGCGCCGTCGCCGACGCCCGCGCCTTCCATCGCCGACACCTGGCGCTCGTCGCGCAGCGGAACGCGCTGCGCGAGCAGGCCGTGGCGCTCGGCGCGCGCGCCGCGATTGCCTACACGCACGCGTTGACGTTCGTCTGAGCTGAACCTACGACGACAGTGCGGAGGTGTGGACATGGTGAATCCGGCTGATGTAACCAAATTGCAAGCGGTCCTTGATCGGTTATCCGCATTACCGACGCCGACCATCACGCTGACCCGCAAGAGTATAGACCGTCCAACCGATGAGCAGGTCGCATGGGCCGCCCTCGTCTATGCGTACGCGCTTCTCCATCACCTGCGGTCATTGCTTCAAGGGATTGTGTGCGAGATTGACGACGGGAACACCCCCACCGCGCTCATCTTGACGCGCGCACTTCTCGAGCTCGCAGCGAGTGCCTACTACGTCGAGAAGCATCTTGCACAACACCTCAACGGTTCTCGTGACCTCACAGCCGCGTGGCGCCTCTTGGAGCGCGTAGTCACGGGCAGCCGGTACAGTCGCGCCTATTTGCCCCCAACGCCTGGCACGCCCCAGGTGCCTGAATCGCCGCACATCGCGACAATGATGCGCGCTTTGAACGAGCTCCTGAAACCTGATGAGGCCGAACGCACCTACAGCGACCTGAGCGAGTTTAGCCACCCGAACCGCGGCGCACTGGCGCTGTATTACGATCTCGACCTAGTCGACGGTGAGCTGCGCGCTAGCTTTCTGTCCGATCCATCCCCGGTGCAACCGCCTCCGCCTGTTGCGGAGGCAACATTGGCGGTCGCGATCACGCTACCGATGGCCCTCCGGCTCGCGGGCTGGTGTGATTCGCTAGAAGCGTCCCATTTTCGAGAACTATTGCAGGAGATTATGACGGCCGGCTTGCTGTAGAGCCGTATTGCCGTTTATACTCCCGACATGAAAAGCGATGAGGGACGGACGGTGAAGACGACGGTGCTCCTGCCCGAGAAGCTGTGGGCGGCGGCGAAGAAGCGAGCGGTAGATGAGCGGGCGGACCTCCGCCAGGTGGTCGTCGCCGCTCTCGACGCCTACCTCAAAACCACGCAGAAGGGAGGGCGACGACGATGAGAGGGCTCGGACGCATCTTCAAGCGCGGCGACACGTTCTGGATTTCGTACTACCACCGGGGCCGCGAATACCGGGAGAGCGCTCATACAACGAGCGAAACCAAGGCCGAGCGCTACTTGAAGAAGAAGTGGCAGGACCTTGGGAAGGGCAAGCAACCCGGCACGAGCGAGGAGCACGTGACCGTCGAGGAGCTGCTCAACGACCTCGAGACCGATCACACAATCCGTCGTCTTGCGTCACTCCCGGCGCTCCGTTCGCAGGCGTCGGCGATCCTTGAGGCCTGCGGCGCGGAACAGTGCGAGCACGCCCTCGACGTCACCACGGCGCGCGTGCGACGCATCATGGCATCCTGGCAGAAGGACGGCGTAGCGGACGCGACGATCAACCGCCGCGTCGCGTATCTGCGACGCGCGTTCCGGCTTGCTCGCGAGGCCGAGCCGCCGAAGGTGACAACGGTCCCCGTGTTTCCGAAGCTCGCTGAGCACAACGCCCGGCAAGGCTTCTTCGACAAAGGGACGTTCTTGGCGGTGCGCGCGGTGCTGCCCGACGATGGCCTACGCGACTTCGTGGAGTGGGCCTACTGGACCGGCATGCGCAAGGGCGAGATCGCGGCTCTCACCTGGGACGCCTTCGACCGCGAGACCTGGACCATGCGTCTGCACGCGAAGGACACGAAGAACCACCGCCCACGCCGGCTCGTCCTTGTCCGAGAGCTCCGCGCGATCGTCGAGCGCCGCCTCGCGGCTCGCCGCTTCGACTGCCGGCTGATCTTCCATCGGGACGGCCTGCCCGTCCGGGAATTTCGCAAGAGCTGGCGGACGGCGTGCAAGGCGGCGGGCGTGCCGGGCCAGTTGTTCCACGATCTCCGCCGCACTGGCGTGCGCAACCTCGTCCGCGCTGGCGTGGAGCGTTCGACCGCGATGAAGATCAGCGGCCACCGCACCGAGAGCGTCTTCGAACGCTACAATATTGGCGACGATGACGACCTCCGTCAGGCCGTCGAGCGGGTCTCGGCCTACGTGGAGCAGCTTCCGACCGAGGCGACCGTCATCCCGCTTCCGCAGACGGTCCCGGCTGTCCGTGTTTTGTCCGAGGGCCGTTCCCAACCGCTCCCAAACGTGTCCGAGGCACAGGCCGCTAACTCGTGAACGACACTGAGAACAGGGGCGACCGTTCGGGCGTGGTCACGACCGTACGCGGGCTACGAATCAAAAGGTCGGGTGTTCGAATCACCCTGGGCGCACTCCGACAAATCCTTCCGTAGCTTAGGCAGCTAGCGATTCCTCCTCGTCGTCGGCATCCACCGAAGTCAGGTAGTGTGCGTACCATGTGAGCGTCGTCGTCGCGTCCGCGTCCCGAGCTGCCCGGAGGACTCGCCAGTATCGGACGCGATCGCTCGACCGCGTGTCAGACTTTCCGACGGTGGTATTGATCGAGATGGCGCCACACTGGGGAGCTGCCCTACCGCCGTATCGGCCGCGCAGCCGAGCACTTCGACGACCTCGACCGGCTTGTCCTTGCCCTTCACCGGCAACGTCGCCCGGCGCCCGAGATGGAACTCCAACCCGAGGCGGGCCGCGGTCACACCGGACACCAGGATGGTCGTGTGCATCTCCTTGTTCAGGTCCTCGATACGGCTGGCGAGATTGGGGGCGTCGCCGACTACACCGTACTCGCTGCGCCGGTCGGGACCGAACCGACCTGCCACGACGTCGCCGGTATGAATGCCGATGCCGATGCGGATGGGGCCTAACCGCTCTGTGGCGAGCTGCGCATCAGTGCCGGCAGGCGCGCCACCATGTCGAGCGCGGCGCGCACGGCGCGGGCCGGATCGTCGCCGTGCTGCACCGGCGCGCCAAAGAGCGCCATCACGCCGTCGCCGGTAAACTGTCGGATCACGCCACCCTGAGCCTCGACCGCGGCCACCATCTCGGTGAACAATCGGTTGACGACCCCGACCAGGACCGGCGGGGCGATGCTCTCGGCGAGATTGGTGAAGCCGCGCACGTCCTGGAAGAGAATCGTCACCTCGCGCCGTTCCCCGCCGAGCGGCATGTGGCCGCCGAGCACGGCGGCCGCCACGTCATGCGAGACGAAGCGGCCGAACGTTTCCTTGATGCGCTCACGCTCCTCTAGACCGGCGACCATGTCGTTGAATGAGCGGGCGAGATAGCCGATCTCGTCCTTGCGCCGCACGTCCAGTCGCTGAACGAAGTCGCCGCCGAGCACGCGCCGCATCGCCACCACCAACGCCTGCAGCGGTGCGGCGATGCCGGCGGCGAGCATCCCACCGACCAACAGCGCACCGACGAGGGCCGCCAGGCCGAGCCCCGCCACCCGTTCTGGCAAATTGGCGAGCGGTCCGAGGGCACGTTCGTACGAGTCCTGTACCAGGGCGTAGAGCGGTTCCGGCAATGCCGCATCGATCGGGATGAGAATCGAGAGTAAACGCGTCCGCCCCTGCTGCACCAGGAACGTCGTCCGCTCCACCGCGCCCGCCGCCGCGCGCGCGAGCTGCTCCCGGATCACTGGCGCGTCGGGCTGCACGGCGTCGTTTCGGACGGCGGACGGCTGCGACGAGGCAAAGACACGCGAGCGGGTCACGAACGACACCATCGTGCCGGTGGTGTCGTGTAATTGCGCGGCGGTGGTATCGTCGATCGCCTCACCGGCCACCAGAAAGCCGATCGGGTCGGGCGCCAGCACCGGCACAGCGACCAGCTGCATGAGCCCGCCGTCGACCTCGGCCACCGCCGCCGCCGGTGCCACCGTATCGATCGCCACCGCGAGTGGCGGTCCTTTACCAAGCGCCGTGCCGACCGCGGTGCGTTCGCGCGAGTTGGCCAACAGCTTGCCGGACTCGTCCGTGATCCAGAGCAGGTCACCGCCGATGCGCTCGCGGTAGTTGAGCGCCACCGACGCGAGTGTGTCGGGATCGTACGTGGCTATGGCGCGCTTGAGGGCGAAGTCGCCAGCGAGCAGGGTCGTTTCGCCACGCAGTCGCTCGTCGCGCTCGGCCATCAGGGCGCGGAAGGCATTGCCAGTCACCTCGAACTGGCCTTTGAGACTGCGCTCCACCCAGGCGCCGACGGCGGCACCGACCACCCACAGGGTGGCCAGCAAGATGGTCAGAATCAGGACGGAGAAGGGCAGGAAGATCTTGCTGCGCAGGCGGCGGCGTGCCCACCAGTGGACCATCACTCGTAGCTCCGCGGGCCGCGTACCGCCGGCCGCGCGCGCGGCGCCGCGACGTCGAGGGTGAAGGTCAACGGCGTGGTGGCGGCGCCGACCTCGACCGTCCGCGCCGTGTCGTCGAGCGCGGTCTTGCTGCTCTCCTGCCACGCCACGACCTCGTACGTGCCTGGTGGGAGGTCGCGCAGCGTGAACGCGCCGCTCTCGTCGGTCATGGCGAAGTACGGCGTCGGGATGACGAGAATCACGCCCGACATGAAGTCGTGGATGTTGCACCCGACCCTGACCGCCCCCAAATGATCGAAGCGCACCGGCGGCGCGGTTTCCCCTTTGTAGAGCGGGATCTCGAAGGTCTTGGGACGCGAGAACGAGTAGACGTGATGATGGATCTGATCGTGATTGGGGAACGACACCTCGGTGCCGATGGCGATCGGCAGGATGTGGGGCACGAACGTCTTGTTGATCTGGTCCATCACCGCCGGGCGCGGATCGGCCGGCGGCGTCACACCGGGGGGCGAGGTCCGCACGAACACGACCGCCTCGCGGACGCCGTTGCCCGCCCCGTCGACGACCCGGCCGCCGAGGTCGGCGGCGCGCGCCGACGGCACCGCCGAGACGGCGACGAGCGTCACCAAGAGACGGAAAACGGGAGGCACGACACGGAAGCAACCGCACTCGCCCACTTTGGTCTTCACTTTCCCGCCTCTCGTCCGGCGCATGGCGCTCTCAGTACCGGAACCGGTAGCTCACCTGGAGCTCGTTGCCGGACGGCTCCGGGTGCGACGGGCTCGCGCGGGGGCTATCGACCCGGATGTACTCGACCGCCAGCCGGTGGCGGAGCCAGAACTCGAACAGATACGCGATCGTCACCGCGTCGCCACGCTGGTGCGAATCGTCGGCCGAGTCACCGTCCTCGACCCGGAAGTTGTCGTAGCGCGCCGTCAGGCGGTGGTTGCGCCACCGGTAGCTGACCAGCGGATAGAGCGCCTCGATGGTGTATTCGGACGGCGTGGCGCGGGTCGCGGTCTTGCCGATCAGATACTGGAAGATCACGTCGAGGCCCGGGAGCGGCTGCAGGGCGATGCCGGCGACCCCGTAGTGGGTCTCCCAGACGCCCGCGACTGCCTGGTTGCCGAGATTGTCGTAGTAGCCGAGGCGCAGGTCGCCGACCTTCCACGGATCGCGCAGGTCGAGACCGGCATACAGAGCCGGCCGCCCGTCACGCTCGTCGAACTCGTGCGTCACGGCCCCGGGCGACGGCAGCACCATGGTACTGTTCTCACCAGCCAGCCAGTCGCTCAGCACCCAGCCGCGCTGGGCGAGCAGGATGCCCTGCTGGTCCGGTCCCCACCCCGGGCCACCAAACGCATTCACCTCCCAGCCGCGCACCGTGCCCCACCATTCACCCTTCAAGCCGAGCACACGCCCCTCCTCCCACAGCCACGTGTTGAGGGCCGACGGGGTCAGCGTGTAGCGCGGCGTCCATGCCGGACCGCCGTGCTCGAGCGAGAAGCTCGGATTGGAAACGCCGGCGAGCAGCGCCCAACCGTCCGTCTCGTTGCTCCAGTCCTTCCGCACCCAACCCTCGACCAAGCGCGGCGCATCGTGCGTCGGGTCCACGTCGCCGCGGTCGTCGACGTCTGCTTCCCAGTTCACCTGGGCATGCGCGCTCATCCCCCACGGCAGCCGCGCATCGGGTTCGAGGGCGAGCTGCGCGATGGAAAAGCGCGTGACCCGCTCGAAGTGCCCGTTGTCGTCGACGCCGCCGTAGCGAGTCGTACCCGGCCCACGATCCGTCCAGCTCGGCGCCGGCCCGGCGCTCACGAAGCGCAGGTCGAGCAGCGCGCGGAGCGAGAGGCTGTGCCCGGGCTCGACGGCGTAATCGTCCTGCGCCCCGACCGCCGACGACCCGCCGAGGGCGACCCCGACCACGACCAGGCCGGCACATACGGCCGGCCAGCGGGTCAGGTCGGTCAAATTGAGAATCTGAACGATCATCCAGCTTGTGAGTGGTCCGCTCGGCGGGCTGGCGGCTGTTTCCTCGCTCGCCGCGCATCCCCCCGCACGGCGAGCGTGCCGCTTTGACGGCGTTGCGCGTTCTTCGAATGGGAGCGACGTTAGGGCTCGCGCCGGTTAAGAGGAACGCCGCTACGGTAAGGATCGCGGTAAAGACTTCCGCCCGCGGCGGTCCGCGCCTGCCCACTCGCGATCGACGGTGTGCCGCTCGACCCAGCGTACTGTCGCGTCGTCCGCTGCCGACCTGGCGGACGGGTGCTCGACTTTCTTGAGACGGGGCCGTGTACTACGTTGCAAGGCCGTTGGACTCGTGTTCGACGGCGCCTCGTTCACGGCGGGCAGCGGCTTCGGCGCGGCAGGAAACAGTGACGCAGCCCACGATTTCCTTTGGCCCCTACCGACTCGACCCTGACGGGCCACGCCTCTGCAAAGGCGACGATCCCGTACGGCTCCAGCCGCGTCCTCTCGCCGTCCTCTACTATCTAGTCGCGCGACCCGGCACGGTGGTCGGCCGGGACGAACTCATCGCGAACGTTTGGGCCGGCACGTTCGTGACCAAGGCGGTGCTGAAGGTGGCCGTGCGAGCGATTCGCGAAGCGCTCGACGACGACGCCGACGCCCCCCGCTACATCGAGACGGTCGGACGCGAGGGCTATCGCTTCATCGGGAACGAGGCCGCCGGACTCCGGTTCGCATCGTCCGGCCGCGCCGCCGCCCCGGCGACGGTGATGGTCGGGCGCGGGGACGATCTCGCGCTGCTACGCGCCGCGTTCGAGCGAGCGCTCGACGGCGCGCGCCAAATCGTGTTCGTGGCCGGCGAGGCGGGGATCGGCAAGACGACGCTGATCGATCGCTTCGTCGAGGAGCTGGAACGTAGCGGGCGCACCGCGATCGCGCGCGGGCAGTGTCTCGAGCAGTACGGGGAGAGCGAAGCATACCTCCCGGTGCTCGAGGCGCTCGGCGGGTTGGTGCGCGAAGACGGCACCCACGACCTTCGTGACGTCCTGCAACAGCACGCGCCCACGTGGGTGTCCCTGCTTCCGGCTGTCGAGGAGCGCCCGACGGCGGGCGCCCGTCAGGGTGCGACCCTCGCCACGGCGCCGGCGCGCATGCTCCGCGAGATGGCCGACACCCTCGAGGTCTTCACGCAGCGGCGCGCGCTCGTGCTGGTGCTGGAGGACCTCCAGTGGAGCGACCCCTCGACCGTCGACCTGGTCGCGTGCATCGCCCGGCGCCGCCAGCCAAGCCGGCTGATGGTGATCGCCACCCTGAGGTCCGCCGACGTGATCGTCCACGATCACCCGCTCCGCCTCGTGAAGCAGGAGCTGCAGGCGAACGGACAGTGCATGGACGTGACCCTCGAGCTCCTCTCGGTCACGGACGTGACGGCGTATCTGGGCGCCCGGTTCGGTTTGGAGCCCTCCGACGAGATCCGGCGGCTCGCGGCGCGCATCTTCGCGCGGACCGAGGGCAACGCGCTCTTCATGGTCAACGTGGTGAACGACCTCGTCGTCAGGGGGTTACTCGTCCAGCGCGACGGACACTGGCGGGTCGAGGGATCGATCGAGCAGGCGACCGATCGGATACCGCTCGGGTTGGTGGAGCTCATCGGGCGCCGCCTGAAGGGTCTCGCGCCGGCGACGCGTCGTGCGCTCGAAGCCGCGAGCGTCTGCGGCGACGAGTTCGCGGTCGCCTCCGTCGCGGCGGCCGTGGGCGACGACGCCGAGACGCTCGAGGATCTCTGCGAGGAGGTCGCGGCACAGGGCGCGCTCATCGCCGAGGCCGGGATCGCGGAATGGCCCGACGGGTCGATCAGCGGTCGCTACCGCTTCCTGCACGCGCTGTACCGGCACGTTCTCTACGAGAGCATTGCCCAGTCGCGTCGCATCCGCCTGCATCGCGCCATCGGGCTCCGCGAGGAGGGCGGCTTCGGCGCGCGCGCCGGCGAGCGCGCGAGCCAGCTCGCGATGCACTTCGCTCGCGGCCACGATTGGGGGCGCGCGGTCGCCTACCACGAGCTGGCCGCGTCCGCGGCGCTCGACCGCAACGCCGCGCACGAGGCCCTCGCGCACTTCGCCGCCGCGCTCGATGGCCTCGCGGACGCGGCCGACGCGCCCGATCGGGAGGAGCGCGAGCTCGGCCTCGTCGTCGCGCGCGCGACGCTCCTCATGGCGATCCGGGGATACGCGGCGCCGGAGACGGAGCGGGCATTCGCGCGCGCGCGGACGCTGTGCGACGCGTTGCCCGCGAGTCCGGCGCGGTACCCCGTGCTGCGCGGCCTCGTGTCCTATCACCAGGTTCGTGCCGCGTTGGACGACGCCCACGGGCTCGGCGAGCTGCTCCTCCGTCACGCCGCGAGTCGTCGCAACGACCGCGCCCTGCGGGTGCAGGCGCACTACGGACACGGCGCGACGTTGTTCCACATGGGTGCGCTCGACCCGGCTCGCGCCCACCTCGAAACGGCTCTCCTGGATTACGATCCGGCGACGCATCGGGAGCACGCGCTCGTGTACGGGGGTTACGATCCGGGTGTGGCGTGCTCGCTCTGGCTGGCGTGGACGCTCGCGCTGATGGGCCGCTTGGACGAAGCGGCATCCCGCGATCGCGAGGGCCTCGAGCACGCGCGCCGCCTGGGCGACGCGTTCTCGCTGGCGTGGGCATGCCACGCGGCCGCCATCTCGCGGCAGATATTCAGCGATTGGGCGACGTCCGAGGCGCTGTCGGCCGAGGCCGTTCGCCTCGCCGCGGAGCACGGCTTCCCCTACGTGTTCGGAATGGCCACCGTGGATCAGGGGTGGGCGCTGATCATGCAGGGGAACGCCGCCATCGGCGTCCCGCTGCTCCGTCAGGGGGTGGCGGGAGTCGACGCGACGGGCGCGAGACTCGTCCGGCCGGCCTATCTCGGGATGCTTGCCGCCGCCGACGCGATCGAGGGGCAGGGCGAGTCGGCAGCCCAGCGAATCGACGAGGCCCTCACCGAGGTCGAGCGGACCGGCGAGCGCGTGCACGAAGCGGGGCTGCTAATCGGGAAGAGCGATTTGCTCGTCGCCAGCGCCTCGTCGCGGACCGCATCACGCGCGGCGGAGGAGTGCCTCCGACGCGCGCTCGACGTCGCCCGCGCCCAGGGGGCGCGCCTGGTCGAGCTCCGCGCGGCGGTGGCGCTCGCGCGCCTCTGCCGGAAGAACAGGCGCGCGACCGAGGCGCGCGCGCTGCTCGTCGCCGCCCATGCCCCCTTCGTCGACGCCCGACCTGCCGCCCCGGAGATCGCCGCGGCGCGGGGGCTGCTCGCCGACCTCGGCCGGTAGATCAATCTTTACCGCGATCTTTACCGACAGGGACTCGTGGTCACGCCCCAGGTCTCGTAGAGTCCGCGCCATCGGTGCTAGCCGATGCCGAAGCCCACGAAAGCGACGGTGCAATCCGAAGCCCCCAGTCGCGCGGCACTGCCGGCCGAGCGTGCGTTCGTCGTGCAGCTGCGCGCCGATGCGGATCCGGCCCGCGGCGTCGTCAGCGGTCGGATCGAGCACATCGTGTCGGGAACCGCCGCGCTGTTCGAGTCCGTCGAGCAGCTCGTCGATTGGATCCGCGACGCGGTCGCCCGTTTGGCGGAATCGTCTGCTGATCGATGATCAGACCCTTGAGCCCGTGCGGCCCACGGCGGTGGAGGGTCGCGCCCCTGTGTCCAAGAGTGTGACGCTCGCACGGGCCGCTACGTCGATGCGAAGGCGCGGGGTGAGACGTGAGACTCGCGCCGCTTCTCCGCCACGTAGTCGAGCGTGCGATCAGCCGCGACCACCAAGTCGTCCTCGCTCACGATGCTGTAGCGGTCGAAGACCGAGCGCGTCTTGTGCCCGTGAACACCATCGCGATCTTCTCGGGCGGGCCGCTATCCGAAAGAAATGGCGTGCCTACATGCGACCGTCATCGAGCAAGACTCGGCCACGTGTCCGAGAATCTGATGGACTAGGACTCGGCGAAGTCCTATCCGAGATTGCGCGGGCGCGGCTCTCAATCGAGCGCGCACACGCCCCAGACATCGCAAGGGACCGCGCTTGTCTTGCAGCTATGGTCGCACGTGGATGTGCCGATCAATTTGGGTTTCTTCCGACAGACCTGCACGTCCGCGCAGGAGAACGCGACGCCGCACGAGCCATCGGTGCCGTTTCCGGTGACCGTGGAGTCCTTGAGGGCAACATGTCCGGCGTTGCATCCTCGGTTCGGCCCCGCGGCAACTCCACCTGTACCGTTGCCGGATATCGTACTCGCCGTTGCGCCGACACTCTTGTCAGCCTCGACGCCGAAATTCGCATTACCGGTGATCGTGCAGCCTTTGAGGAGTGCCTTGGACGTGCCCTTATTGTTCGAGGCGTCGACGCCGGAGTTACCGCTATTCGTGATCGTCACATTGAAGAGCTTGACGCCTCTTGCGGCCCGAACACCCTGAAGGCGGCTTCCCGTGATTGTGCCCGGACCTACGATCTTGCAATTGGAGGGACACGACACTCCGTACCCCGTGCTTCCGCTGATCGTGAACCCTTGAAGGTCCAATTTCCCCCTTTCGATAGTGACCGCATGACCGGTGAATCCAGAACAGTCCAGATCCCCGGCAAGGACCCCCGCCCCCCGAAACGATTGACCGCACGAGGTGACAGAGGTTTGGGCATCGACCGGATGCGGGACGACCGTGAGTACGAAGGCGAGAACGACGACGGTAAAGACGGCGTAACGGCGATCCATGAGCTTGTCCTCCTGCTACGGGCGCCCAAGCGCCGGACTGTATGCGGCGAGCCTCTCACCAAGACTACTTGAGTGTCTAGCAAAATCGATGGACAGGGACGCCATGTTCGCGCTTTGTTTGCCCGTGTTCTGTCCGTGAACACTCGCCGACAGCGGCCAGCAGGGGTCGGTCTGACTGGGCGGTGAACGTTTGAATGTTCAGCGTTTGTGCGTGCGCGCCGACTGCCGCTTGCGGCCTCGCGCGTTCCCTTGAGTCCGCCGCGGGTATGCCGTAGTCGGCAGCGAACGACAGGCTGTGAGAGGAGGGAACAAATGACCGGAATCGCCGCCCTGCTGCTCTTCGCCGCATGGACGCTGGTGCTCATGCTCACCTACGTCTTCTATCGCACTGGTCTCGTCCTCGCGGGACGGAAGCGCGCCGACTCGTGGACGCGCGGCCGACCGAGCGAAGACCCGGGGTTCATCGTCCGTGCGCAGAACGCGCACATGAACTGCGTGGAGAACCTGCCGGTGTTCGCGGCGATCGTGCTGTCGGCGTACGCGCTCGGCAGGGCGCCGGTGGCGGACCATGTGGCGTCGTACGTGCTCGGGGCGCGCCTCGCGCAGAGCACCGTCCACTTGATCGGCGTGAACCACTGGCTCGTGTTCGTCCGCGGCAGCTTCTTCACCATCCAGGTGGCGCTCTTCCTCTACATGATCGGGGAGCTGGTGGCCTGACGATTCGGAAAGCGCCGTCTTGCGGCGGTCTCGGCGGGTACGATCCGTCGTGAACCGGTAGCGAGGAGGGCCAGTTGGCGAATATGAGCGAGGCGCTCCGGCTCTGGTTCCTGGCGTTCTACGGCGCGGGAGTCCTCGTCTTGATCGCGAAGGTCTTGCCGGCGGCCTTTGCTGTCCACGCGGTCCAGCGCCGCGTCACGGACCTCCGCCGATTCCTCCCGGCGCTCTTTCTGCCCTTCGATTGGGTTCTGCCGCCGCTGTTCATCCTTCTTCGCGTCGGCGAGATCCACGCGGATTGGCTTCCCGTTCGGCTTTTCGGTTTCCTGCTGAGTGTCTACGCGGCGGTGATGCTTCTTTGGGTCGCGGCCGCTCTGGGGCGCTTCCTTGTGCCGCAGGCGGTCATTCACCAAGACCATGCGCTGGTCACCGCTGGTCCCTTTCGCTTCGTCCGTCACCCTGCATACTCCGGCGATCTCGCGCTCTGGCTCGGGGCAGCCCTGGGAACGCTCAATGTGCTGCTGCTGGCGCTCTGGCCGATCGCGTGGGTGGGGAGCTTCGTGCAAGCGTCTGCGGAAGAGCGACTCTTGGTCTCCACGTTCGGGACGGCGTACGAGACCTACGGGCGGCGTATCGGACGTTTCGTCCCCCGGTTGGTCGGATCGGATCGAGGGTGCTGAAGGAGTTCCCTGCGCGGCTTTCTCGACGCCTCCGTCACCCCGGCACGACGACGTTCCAAGAGTCACATATTGAGCGATCGACAGAGTAGTGACGCGTCGCTTCGAGCTGCACGATCGCCGGCCAAATCCGATGTGTACCCACAGGTACGTTCCGGGGTAGTGCGATCTCGTATCGGCCCGAGGTGACGATACGCATTCGCCGCACCCAGACGTTTGCGCGGTGCCATGCAGCCCTCATGCGCAAACGCGTGGCACGCTGGGTGCAGACCAACCTTGGATTCGTGAACGCCGTGGGAATCGCAGGCACGTCGCCGCGCGCAGATAGCACCCCCAACACGACGCAGGCCGTACTCTTGTTGCGTTGGGTACTGATCATCGCCACCTCGTATCTGGTGGTGTTCAGCCGATCGCTCGACCAGAATCCGGCGAGCGCGGCGTTGTATGTCGCGGCATATTTTGGGTCCAACATCCTCCTCACCGAGCTGCTGCCGTACTTTCCTTCGCAGTCCGCCTTCGACATCAGCGTCGTCCTCTTCGATACGCTCATGGTCTCCCTCGGGCTGGCACTCACGGGCGCGCCGACCAGCGAGATATTCGTCGTCTATTTCCTGGTGATCTTCGTCAGCGCCCTCACCGAGCGCTTGCTCCTTGTCGTCGGCGCTGCGGTCCTGATCAGTATCGTGCACTTGTACACCGAGTCGCGTCTCGTGGGTTTCGGGCACCTCGTGAGTCCAGCCTACATCCTCCGCGTCCCGTTCCTTTTCGTCGTCGCCATGTTCTTCGGTTATCTGGTGAAAGATGTACGGGATCGTGAGCGCGAAGCTGAAGAGGCCCGCGCGCACGGACGTCGCATGGAGACTCTCTCCGGCATCAGTCACGACCTCAAGAACCCGCTCGGCGTGGTGCAGTCCATGGCCACCCTCCTGCTCGACGGTGGTGTCGGGGAGCTGAACGAGGAGCAAATCGACATCATCCGCCTCATTCACGCCAGCACGCGGCACGTCGGCAACTTTGCGCTCAACCTCATCGACGCCGAGCGCATCAACGCCGGGCACCTGGTCCTGCATCGCGACCCGGTGAACGTCGCGGATGTCGTCGAAGACAGCCTCCTGTATGCGCGCACCGCCAGCGACCTGAAAGGTGTCACGCTGCGATGCAGGATCGCGTCGGATCTCCCCGTCGCCCATCTCGACGGGGTGCAGATGGAACGCGTAATCGCCAACGTGGTCGGCAACGCCATCAAGTTCACGCCCGCGGGCGGCACCGTCACGCTGTTTCTCTCTCGCGCGGGAGAGGACATCGTCCTCGCCGTCGCGGACGACGGTCCCGGCATGGCCTCGCACGAGCTGCCCGACGCGTTCGAGAAATACCGCACCCTCTCGCCGCGCAGCCGCAGCAATGGCTCGGGGCTCGGGCTCTTCATCGTCAAGGGCATCGTCGAAGCGCACGGGGGCACCGTGGAGATCCTGAGTGCGGTCGCGGAAGGCACGACGGTCACGATGCGGTTGCCGATGCGACCACCCGATGCGACGCATGCGGCGGGCATCTCCTCTTCGCAACCCCGGCGACGGTGGTGGCCGTTCACGCAACCCGCGCCACCCATTTTGTCGCCGCGCGACCGGCGGGTCCACACCTCGTCGCGCGGCTGAGCGCGTCACGCGACGGCTCGCCCTCCATCCGCTCAGACGTTTTACGTACCGGGTGCGTTACGGCCGGACGGCGTCCGTGCGAATGCCGACGAACGTGCCGCGATCCTCTTGCTGATAGTACCCGGTATTCATCGAGTCGACGATCGTCGGCGCCAAGGTGTCGAACTGCTCGAAGACCATGTCGAAGCCGCCCTCGTTCAGCGCCTGGAGGATCCACCCCTTGGTGAGCCAGAACGACTTGGTGTTGTCCCACGACGACCAGCGGCTCGACTCTTTGATCACCGCATCCGGCACCGTCGCGAACTCGCCATACCATCGCCCGGCCGCCTGATCGTGCTCGGTCATGTCCGAGAGATTGAACTTGTTCGTCGGCTTTTCCGTGGCGAAATGCGTCTGAATGATCACGACGCGCGTGGCAAGCCGGGAGAGCATGCGGATGAAGGTACGCGGCCGATCGAGGTGGTACAGCAGCCCGCAGCAAAAAACCGCGTCGAACTGGCCATGACGTTCCGCATTCCACGCGTCGTCCTGCACGAAGGACAGGTTCGGAAGATCGACTCTGGACTTGACGTATAGGCAGGCCGCGATGCTATTCGCGCGCACCTCGAGGCCGACGGCTCGAAATCCCATCCGCGCGAACTCGACGCTGTAGCCACCTTCCAGGCAGCCGAGATCGAGGATCGAGTAGCGACTCTTGTCCCCGGGGCAAGCGAGCGCCAGGGCGCGCTTCGCAGACACGAACCGGGGTGCGACGGACATGTCGCTCGAGAGCTCGGGTTTCGTGAACTCGCCATCGTCGAGTCGGATGTTGTGGGCGGTGAATTCGACTGCGCTCACGCGATCCTCCACGCGCTCTGAAGTCAGAAGGGAAGGATGCGCCTATAGCATCGCGACAAGCCCGTCGTCGAATCGGGCTCGCCCCGACGCGCTGGGCTCAGGGGGCGTCGGCCCTGCGTTCGACGATGAAGTGTTTCAGCAGCTCATCGTTGTCCCGGAAGATCGGCGACACCGGGTAGCACGCGGCAAGCGCCGCCGGACAGCCGAGGAGATGGTCCCGGAGCCGGTGGACGTTCGGCGCGGCGAGATCGAGGTCCTCGTCCACGATCGTCCCGCAATGTGCGCAACGAGTAGCGACCAACAGTCTCGTTCGATCGACCGAACCCGAGGGTCGGTGATGGTCTTCGGTCAGCATGGATCGAGGGCCGGTGCATATCGCACGCCAAGTCCCATCGAAATTGGAAGAGAGACGGCGCACCGGACGTTTCTGTCTCAGTTCCCTGGTACGATCGCGCCGCTGCCGTCGGGGTGACGAAGGCTCCGCTCCCCAGCCATCCCGACATTTCTCGCCGCTGCGACGGATCGAATGCCGCTGTCGTCAGATTGGAGAAACGCCAGCACGATCACCGTCCGCG
Source organism: Binatia bacterium (assembly GCA_041476145.1). GTDB lineage: Bacteria > Desulfobacterota > Binatia > UTPRO1 > UTPRO1 > DP-19. Next base: position 10,164 of record JBGOSW010000002.1, on the reverse strand, counting down.
TTTCGCGGTCATTACGTGCCGCGCTTGCTCCGAATTCGAGCGGGCCTTTCTGGACACGCGAACCTCGCGAGAGTAGGAATGGAACCGTCCAGGTCCGTCTTCTTTCGCAAAGAACCGCCCGCGCACCACCGCTCTCCCCGCCGCGCGCGTGCTCACCGCAGTCCAAAAGGGAAGCAGCATGAACGCGCCCACGTTTTTCCGCCACGTCGCTGCGTACCTACACAGCGACCAAAGCCGCGCCCAGACGCTCACCGGCGTCGTTTTCCAAGAGCTTCGGGACCGCCTTGCCCCCGCCACATCGTCGGGGATCGCCGCCCGACTGCCGCTACGCCTGAAGCGTCTCTGGATGGCGAACACGCAACCAGCAGAGCTTCCGCAGAGATGCCAGCTCGAATTTCTCGGCGAGGTGATGCAACGGGGCACTCTACTCAATGCCACCGAGGCCGAGCACGCGGTGGTCGCCGTGTTCGCGACGCTCCAGCGCTTTCTCGGCAAGGGCACCGAGCCCGAGGGCATCGTCGAGGGGCTGCTGCATCAGCTGCCCCTCGATCTGGAGATGCTCTGGCGTGAGGCGACGCGCGACGCTGTACTCAGCGCGGACGCGCGGCCACGTCGTCGTGATCCCAGGGGAGCGCCCGGTCGTGGCGAGGCTCAGAAGGGCACTGCGCGAGTTTCCGCGTAGGGGTGATCGTCACGGGCAGGAATGGGACGATGGGTAGCATCACCCCTTGCGTACTCCGGCGTCTCGCGTAAGGTGGGATCACCTCGACCCGTGAGCATACGGCTCAGCGGCGCGGATCGAAGGTCGCGCGTTTTGACGCGTCCTCTCCGCAAGAGCTACGCGGGTTTTCCCCGATCGAGGACTGATGCTGAAGTGGTCGCTATTGGGTTTCGTTTTGTTCTGGTTCGTCTCGGGCGGGGTGTTGGCGAGACTCGCGTTCCAGGCCTATCGCAGCGAGTAGGAGCCAATTCACTCGTCCAACCCCACCTTCCGCAGCAGCGCCGTGAAACGCGGGTCGGAGCGCGAAATCAGCGCCCTTGCAACAGGACCTTCGGTCCGTTGGCGAAGAGGATGTCGATCTTGATGCTGTCGCGTTCGCCGGTGACTACACCGAGTCCGAAGGTGGCGTGGGAGATGAGCTCCCCCACCGCAAACCGCGCCGAGGTCGAGTAGGGGCGCGAGGCGGCCTTCGTGCGGCCGCGTAGCAGCGCGTCGTACTCGCTCTCCCGCTTCACCTGTTCCTTGCTCGCTCGGCCGCCGACGCCCGGGGCGCGCTCGGCCGCGACGCGACTGCGCGGGGGCTCGGCGCGATGGGCGTGTTGCCCGCCGCAGGTATTGCAATGGACGCGCGTGATCTTCCCGCCCGCCATGGCCTCGATGGTATGCCCCAGCACGAGCTTGCAGCGCGTGCACCAGCCGTCGATGTTCTTGCCAACCTTGAGTGTCATGATCCTCCCGGATGCATCCGACGGCATCCTAGTCGATTTCGTATCAGAAGTATTGCCCCCCGGGCGGATACGAATGTCGGGCGAAGATCGCGGAGACTAGCGAGGACCGACGATCGAGTCGAGGGATCGACCCGGTCGCCGGCCGATGACGTTCAGCTGCCGCCGATCAGCGCCAGCCGCGACGGCCGTCGCCCCAATGGCGGCCACCGCCGAAGTGCCGGCGAGGGAACCCGCCGCCGTGGCCGAATCGCCCGCCGACGTACACGCCGCCCACGACCGGCGGTCCGTAGTAGTAGGCCGGCCCCCCGTTGCATCCGTAGCCATGGCCGTAAGGGTAGGACGGGTAGTACGCCGGGGCGGCGTAGACCGGCGCGCCGAAGACGATGCCCGGGATGCCGATGCCGATCGACAGCCCCACGTGGGCGTCGGCGGCACGGACTCCACCGGCGAGAATCAGGACTGCCAGCCCGGCGACTGCGATCATACGCTTCATCATGTCACTACACCTCCTGGGACGCCCGATCTCAACTCCTGAGACTGTAGAAGGTTGCGGTCCAGGGTGTCGCCGGTGTTGCCGTTGTCCGGGATCTTCGCCACCATGCGGACCGGCCGCGTAGGCGTAGCGACGCGGGGTGCGATCGCAACTCGCGGGTGCGCGACTGTTTGAACCGAAACGGAGGAGTGCGAAGATGCGACGTGTACGAGTGACGGTTCTTGCGCTGGCGGCGCTCCTGGTGAGCGGCGGCGTGCGAGCTCCCGTGGCAGGCGCGCAAAGCGACCGCGCGATCGGGCCGACCCCGCCGCGTCTCGCGTTCGTCGGTGGTGAGGTCTCGTTCTGGCGTCCGGGAGCGGACGACTGGACACCCGCCCAGATCAATACCGCGCTCGCCGCCGGCGACTCGTTGTACGTCGGCGACGGCGGCAACGTCGAACTCCAGATCGGCTCTCGCTCCTACGTCCGTGCCGGGTCGGGCACACAGCTCGGCGTCGATTCGCTCGAGACCGGCTACCTTCAGCTCGAGGTGACGTCCGGCCACGCCGCGATCGATCTCAAACAGATTCCCGACGGACAGGTGATCGAGGTCGATACGCCGAACGGCGCCTTCACGATCGAGCGCGCCGGCTACTACCGCGTCGACGTCGACGACAGCACGACCTTCACCACGCGTCGCGGTGGCGCCGCGACCGTGGTCCCCGCCGGCGGCGAGACGTCGGACATCGACCCCGATCGGCAGGTCGTCCTCGAGGGCACGGAGACGACGACGGTCACGAGCAGCGCCGCTCCCGACCTCGACGACTGGGACCGGTGGAACTTCGACCGCACCGCGCACCTCGCCGAGCGGTCGCGCAGTGCCGAATACGTTCCGGCCCCGGTAGCGGGCGTCGACGACCTCGATAGCTACGGCGAGTGGCGGGACACGCCGCGCTACGGACACGTCTGGGTGCCGCGCGACGTGTCCGCCGATTGGGCGCCGTACAGCACCGGCCGGTGGGTGTACGATCCGTACTACGAATGGACGTGGGTGGACGACGCGCCCTGGGGCTGGGCGCCGTACCACTACGGCCGCTGGTGTTGGGCGGACGGCTACTGGGGGTGGGCACCGGGACCCGTGGTCGCCGTTCCCGGGTACTCGCCGGCGCTGGTCGCGTTCTTCGGTGGCGGCGGCGTCTCGGTAGGCATCGGCGTCGGGGCGCCGGTCGTGAGCTGGGTGGCGCTCGGCTGGGGTGAGCCCATCGTGCCGTGGTGGGGACCCGTCGGCTTCGTCGGCCATCCGTACTGGGGTGGGTGGGGCGGCCCGCGCGTCGTCAACAACGTCGTCATCAACCAGACGACGATCGTCAACGTGAGGAACATCAATCGATTCTCGAACGTTGAGGGACGTAACGCCATCATCGGCGTGCATCGCGATCAATTCGGACGTGGACGCGTCGAGCACATCCACATCGCGGCCGCGGAGGGCCGTCAGTTGCAACCGGTGCGTGGGCAGATCGGAGTGCGTCCGGTGGCGGCGAGCCTCGTACCGCGGGCTGGTCGCGCGCAAGCGCCGCCCGATCGCATTCGGAACCGTCGCGTCGTCGCGACACGACCGCCGCAGGATCCGTCGCGTCGCTTGCACGCGGCAGGCATCGAGACGCGGGGCCCCGCGCGGCCCGTCGAGCCGCGCGTGGTGCAACCGTCCCGCGGTCGAGAGCACGGACCGAGCGAACGGCCGCGCGGCGCCGATCACATGACCGCACCGCCACCGCCGGGACACGAACGCGGTGCGACGGGTGAGCGCGGAGGCTCGAACATCGAGCGTGGAGGACACGGAGCACCGCCGCCCCCCGCTGGCGAACGCGGACACGTGAACGAACGCGGCGGAGTGAACGTCGAGCGCGGCCGGCACGCGGCGCCGCCACCGCCGGAGGGGCGCGAGCCGAGACTCGAGCGTGGCGGTCCGAGCGTCGAACACGGACCGCATGCGGCGCCGCCGCCCGCGCGCGAGCAGGCGCCGGTGAACGAACGCGGCGGGGCGAACGTCGAGCGCGGCCGGCACGCGGCGCCGCCACCGCCGGAGGGGCGCGAGCCGAGACTCGAGCGTGGCGGTCCGAGCGTCGAACATGGACCGCATGCGGCGCCGCCGCCCGCGCGCGAGCAGGCGCCGGTGAACGAACGCGGCGGGGCGAACGTCGAGCGCGGCCGACATGCGCCGGCGCCGGCGCCACCACCTTCATCGATTCATGAACGCGCGCCCGTCAACGAGCGCGGTGGCGCGAGCATCGAACGTCGCCACGAGGCCGCGCCTCCGCCCCCACGCGAGGTGGAACCGCCGCGTAGCGAGCATGGCGGTGGCGAGCGCATGGATCGCGGCGCGCCCGCGCCGCATCCACGGGAGCGTACGGTCGAGCACGCCGCTCCTCGCGAGCCGCCGCATTCGGGACCGGCGCGTCCCGCGGTGCCGGAAGCACCGCCGCAGGGTCCCGGCGCCGGCAAGCACGTGCCCGTGGAGGGTCGCCACGGACGCGACGGGCAGCAGCCGTGATCCCGTGAGGCGAATCGAGCGCGGTTAGGCGATCGAGACGACGACTACGGGCTCACGCTCGACGGGACGCACAGCTCCCGCGCGCGTTGCACTCTGGTCATCTTGGTCGAGCCGAACTGGTTCGCGGTGTAGACGGGGCCCTTCAGTCCGCGGGAAATGGGGTCGCCCGCGGTACGCAGATTGTAGCAGAGCAGGTTGGCTTGCGGCTCGAGAACGCCTTCACCGTTCTTGTCGACGGCGGTGCACAGGTACGATATCCGCATCAGCTTGTACGTGAACGCGCCGAACTGATCCACGATGTGCGTGGTTGAAAACGGCGGACGCCCCCCTCTGACCTTGTAGCATTGGAAGTGGTCGATCACGGGATCGGCGAGCGGTGCCGGCGGCGCGACGAGACTCTTCGCGCTCGGGACGAGCAGAAGGACCGGCCGCAGGACTCGGACGACGACCGTTCCGAACTGGTTGACGACGGTCTGATTGAATGGCGTGTCGAAGTGCGGCGTCCGCTGGGTGATGACGTAGCCGACCAGGTGGTCCGGTAGGGTGGGTACGTCCGGACTCGCGGCGTCCACGGTTGCCGGATTGCACAGGCGCTTCACCGGTTTCCGGAAGGCGAGGTCGATCACGCTCGAGCCGAATCGATCTACGACGCTGACCCCGGTGATCGGTTTGGCGTCCGATCGATCGACCTCGTAGCATTGAAAGTCGAGGAGTGCGGACGCAGGGGTCGGGCTCGCGGTCGGCGTCCCGGGGGTGGGTGTCTCCGTAGGCGTCGGCGTGGGCGTCGCCGTGAGTGTCGGTGTGGGTGTCGCCGTGAGTGTCGCTGTGGGCGTCGCCGTGGCTGTCGGCGTCGGTGTGTCGGTCGGCGTCGGTGTGTCGGTCGGAACCGGTGTATCGGTCGGAACCGGCGTCTCGGTTGCGGTCGGCGTCGGCGTCGCCGAGACGGTCGGCGTCGCGACGACACATCCGTTGACGAGGAAGTCAGCGGTGCCGCCAAACGCGCTCTCCTGGAGATGGATCGCCGCGATCGGCGCGACGCCGTAGGCGCCGCTCGAGGGAATGATCGTGGTCGCGCCCGCGGGCAGACCGGTTCCCGTCAACTCGACACGGTAGTCGTCCGCACGATCGGGAAGTGCGACGAAGAAGTGCCCGGTCGCGTCGGTGGTCCCAGGGAAGGTGCTTCCAGGAGCGAAAATGAGCGAAGTGATCAGGATGCCGACGCCGTTCAGCGGAGTGTCACTGGCGGTATCGATCATCTGGTTGCCGTTCTGATCGCAAAACACGTGGCCCTCGATGTGCCAGGCGCAGACCGGAGAGGCGGTGAAGAGGAAGAGCAGCGTTCCCATCACGGCGAGGCGACGGTGGATCTGGGTCATGTCGGGGGCTCCTGTCGCGATCGTAGCGGCGATACGGTTGCATACGCTACGCGGCTCTCGAATGCAAAAACTTTGCGCGAATTCTCCTCCAGATTTTCAACGTTTACACGCCGCACAATACCGCGAGAGTGCAAGAGCAGTGCAAAGAGACGGCGTTCGTACGCCGACGGCGGTTCGCTACTGCACGTGGCGAGGCGTCTGCGGCGGTCCCCGCCGCACGAAGCGCGATCGTCTCGGCGGCGCGCTCACGCGGTCCAGTATTCGCGACAGGCGATGCTGTAGAGATCGAGGAAGGCGCCGACCAGCGCCGCGAGCTCGGTGGGAGAGAGGCGAGCCAACTGCCGATCGATCGCTCCGGCTTCGCGGCTGGTCAAGGTCCGAATGGTGGCGATGGGCGTCGTCGCCCAGAGGGGCACGTCGTCCCCGAAGGCGCGCTCGACCTCGGCGACCGCACGCGCCACGCGCTCGGCGGTGGGTGTCGTGAGCGAGGCGAGGGCCGCGAGCGCGCTGCGCACGCGCTCATGCTGTGCTCGGATGACGTCGACCAGCATGGCATGTCCTCTCGGCGACGACGCGAACGTCGCAAACGAAAACGGGGCTCCCAGGTATACCTGGGAGCCCCGTCGTCGCAACCGGGAGCGCGCGTCAGCGCGTGATGCTCACGGCGCCGGAGGACATGCCTGCACTTGCGTCTTGAAGGCTTGCCGGCAGGCCTCGAATCCTGGATGGGCGTCCTCGCGCGCCTGATCGCGGCACTCGAACGCGGCGACCTGCGCGTTGTCGACGCATTGATCGAGCAGCACCGCATCGGGAGTCGAACCGCTGGGGCCATACAGGGCCCAGCAGTTACCGATTGCGCCACTATCGGGGTTGTGGCCGCCGCGGGTGGCATTGCATGCCGCGATGTCGCTCTCGAGCTGGGTTTCCACCGGGGCACGGCAGACCTCGCGGTCGGCGCGGGCCTGCTCGACGCAGGCGTGGTCACGATGGCGGCATGCATCCTTGGCGATCTGGAAATCCTCGACGCAACCCATCTTGCAGGCCACGAACGTGGTCTTCGCGTCTATCCTGCACTGCTTCCGACCAGTGGGCAGGGTCGGACTTGCCGGTGCACAAGCGACGGCGCACACGAGGAAATCCCTGCGGCATTGCTTGAGTGCGGGCTTCGCCTGTTCGCGCGCGCTGTCGCGACACTGGAAGCCGATGACCTGGACTTGATCGATGCACGCGTCGCGCTCCGGCGAGCCGGCCGGGTGATCGGTCCGGCACTGTGCCTTCCCGGCGGCCACGGTGGCATTGCAGGCGGCGATGGCGCCGTCGAATCCGGTCGCCTGTCGACAATCGTAGCGGTTGGAGCGACAGGCCTCGACGCAATCATGATCGCGGTTGAAGCAGGCGTCCTTCGCTGCCTGGAAATCCTCTTTGCAGCCGGCCTGGCATTCCTTGGCATTTTGCTTCGCCTCGTCCCGGCACGAATCGTTAGCCCAGGACGGGGCCGCCGCACTCATCAAGGCGAGAGTGGCGACGGCGGCGAGCGAAAACGAATAGATCGGCACACGAACTTGCATTTGGCTTCCTCCTGCGGGCTCAGGGCACCCGACTTGGGGCAGCCCTCGACGTGGGCCGCTCCGTAGACTGCCCTAAGCCTATCAGCGCGCGTGTCGTTCATGTCAAGGAATTTTGCGGGTGAATTCGGGGGCAAATGTGACGGGAGCCCGGGAGTGCGCTTTCACGCCGGACACGGCGTGCGCGTGTGCGTGCCTGTCATGACCCGACAGCCCGACGTCCCCCGAAATGGCGGTGAAGTGCGCGATATCCGAGACTTTCGCGCGACGCACGCGGGCGCGTGCCTTGCTCAGTCCTCGAACGCGGCGACGGGCGATGGGGCCGCGCGAGGGGACTCGGCATGGACCTCAGCCTGGAGCACGGCAAATGCGCGGTCGTCGAGGAGCCGCGCGTCGCCGCGCGGCGATCACGGCTGGCGCGCGCGACGGAATGGCTGCTGCCGTACGCGGCGCGTTTCGGCGGCGGGTATTTCGCCGGCGGCGTCGAGCGCGCCGTCTGCCGCGCCATCCACGGCGCCGCACGACGCCGGACGCTTTTCCGCTTCGCGCCGCCGCCGCCGTTTCGTCGCGCCGCCCACCCGCGCGGTGCGCGATGGGCCGACGAGTATTCTTTCCGCTCGCCGTTCGTCAGTCGTTGGCGCGCCCGCAACGACGCCGTCGTCCGTCACTACCGCGACGGCGTCGGACAGCGCCCACTCGTCGTCCTGAATCCCGACGACGGGCTGCTCGCGCACGTCCTCTTCGCGCGCGCGTTCGTCCGCCCGCTGCTCGCGGGCGGCGTCGACGTCGCGGTGCCGATCGCGCCGGGCAGCGCCAGCCGACGCACGCCGGAGGATCGCCGTCGCGGCTGGGCGCATAGCGTCGGCGCCGCGCTTTCCGCCATCGTACAGCTGGTGCACGACAACGTCGCGATCGAGGCATGGGCGCGCGAGCGCGGCTATCGCACGGTGGTGGTGAGCGGTCTCGGGCGTGGGGGTACGGTCGCCGCGATTCTGGCGGCGACGACGACACGCTTCGACGCGTACGTGCCGATGCTCGCCGGCGCGCATCCCGGCCGAGTCTGGGTCCCGCCGCGGGCGTGCGCCGGTGCGGTGCACGCCCGCGCGCTCGCGCGTGACGGCGTCCGACATCGTGGGACGCTCTTCCGGCTCTTCGATCCGGTGGCGCCCGTCCACCTGCCGCCACCTCGCGCCCGCGAGCGCTGTGCGATCATCGGCCTGCGCTTCGATCCCGTCGTCCCCGCCGCCGACGTGCGCGAGCTGGCCCGCCATTGGTCGGTCGCCGCACGCTGGCTCCCCCGCGCCCGCGTCGAGCTTCCGCTCTACGCCCCCGAACTCGCGACGATCGTCGCCCGAATCGCCCGCGCCTGCGGCACGTGCGCCGCGAGTCACTCGCTCGCCGCGTCGCGATCGGTCGACCACGGCCACCAGGCCGGCAAGTGATCGCTCCACTGCCAGTGCACGAGCACCACGATCGCCACCAGCAGCGCGATCGCGAACGCCCAGCGCTGGAAGCTATGGATCTGCCGCACCAACAGCTCGAGACGATCCGCGAAGAGAAACCCGAGCGTGAACATCACCGGCACACTCGCGCATGCCGAGAGCGCGTCCCAGAGGATGAACCGCCGAAACTTCATGCCCGCGGCACCGGCGGTGGCGAACACCGCGACCCGGAGGCCGGCGACGTGGCGCGCGATGACGACGGCGCCGACACCGCGGCTGTGGACGAGGGCGCGGGCGCGCGCGCGGCGCTCGGGGGTGACGAGGCCCGCGAGGCGCGGATGCCGGCGGAGGGACTGCGAGCCGTGCCGCGCCAGCATGAAGAGGCAGGCGTCGCCGAGGATGACGCCGGCGAAACAGACCGGCAACGCGATCTCGAAGCGCATCACGCCGCGGTGGCTGAGATAGCCCGAGAGCAGGATCGGAATGTCCTCGGGAATCGGCACGCCGACGCCGGCGGCGAGCAGCAGGACGAACGCCGCGGCGTACGTCGAGTGCTCGAGATAGGGAAGGAGCGTTTCCATGGATTTCGGCGGAGCTTAGCGGATCAGCGGACGCCGGCGCGAGCGCCGACGATCATGCGCCTCAACCGCCGAAGCGCATCATCATGCGGACGATCCAGGGGTCGTCCTTGGGGCGTTGCTCGCGGTCCTGACGGAGCAGCGCGAGGCGCGCCGCGGTGATACCGAGATAGCGGAGCGGCTCGGGCGGGAAGGGAAGGGCGGTGGTACGCACGAAGCAGAGATCGGTGCGCTCGGTGCGGCGCCCGAGCACGAGATCGGCGAGGATCTGTCCGCCGAGGTGCGTCGGGCCGACGCCATGACCGCAGTAGCCGAACCCGTAGTGGATGCGCCCGCCTTCGAGCGTACCGAAGGTCGGCACGAAACGCACCGTGAGGCCGACGGGGCCTCCCCACTCGTGCGTGAAGCGGACATCGGCGAGCGGCGGGAAGGTTCGGCGCAGGTCGTCCTTCAAGCGTGCGAAGACGTCCGGGCTGCGATCGTGGTGTGAGCCGATGCTCGAGTTGTAGAAGTACGGCGCATCCTCCCCGCCGAAGAGCATGCGACCGTCGTGGGTCGGCCGGTAGTAGTGGAGGTAGGTGCGACGATCCTCGATGCCTTCGCGGCCCGCCCAACCGAGCGTCTCCCCACGCGCGGGAGTGAGCGGTTCGGTGAGGACGCTGTACGGGTAGATCGGCACGTCGTAGCGTTGGAGCGGCGGGAAGTGCACCGAGTCGGGGTTGGGTGCAGGC
>JBGOSW010000001.1:0-65872 GCA_041476145.1 Binatia bacterium | reverse complement strand
GCCAGCACGATGTCGATCGGCATGCCGGACGGACGATGCAGCAATGGAACGACGCGGGTCGCCGCGACGAAGCCACCGACGTCGCGAACGCGAAGCCGAAAGCCGGCCTTCTCCAGCGCGCGAACCAGCACGACGGGCTCTCGATCGCCGAGGTCCACCGTGACGTCGATGTCGGCGGTGAGTCGCGCCGCGCCGTACAGCAATGCCGCCTGAGCGCCGAAGAGATACCACCGAACGTCGAGCCTCTCGAGCACCGCGGCGAGCGCCGCGATCGCCCTAGCGAGCGGCGAACGCATGCACCGCGCGATCGATCCGGCGCTTCAGCTCCACGTGGTGCGCGAGGTCCTCGTCGCGGTCTCGCTGCGTCGGCCAGTCTGGTCGAACCCGGCGTGCGTACGTCCAGAGCACTCGCCCCGCCTCGAGTCCCGACTTGCCGCGAGACGCCCGGTAGCGCTTGGCGTGGTGCGCTCGCTTGAGCGCGGCGATGCGATCATGATCCCGCGCGACGAAAGCCCGAACGGCGTCTCGATCCATGCTTCGGAGGGAATGCGAGGTCACGAGCCGGCGGCCGCCTGCACGGCATCTGCTTCCGCGAGCTTCTGTCGGAGCGCGACCAGCGAGCGGGTCTGGAACGCCTCTTCGGTCAGGCCGATGTCGAGCACGCCACTCTCGAGCCACGCCTGCCGGCCGGTCATGACGCTCGCCGCGACTCGGTTCTTGACGCTGTCGTCGTTGCTCCACAGATCGCGGAACAACCTGCGGACCTTGCGGCGCGAGGTGCGGCAGAAGAGGTCGGCGAGCTCGATCGCCTGCGCGCTCTCGGGATGGTGTTGGTCGACCATCGCACGCGTACGGCAGATCGTGGCCGACATGGCGAAGAGCTCCATCACGATGTCGACGGCACGGAAGAGGAACCCCTGCTTGCGCTCCATCTTCGCCTGATAGACGGCCATGCCGTGGAAACTCTCGCGGGCGAGCTTGCGGCAGCTCCGCTCGACGAAGCGCAGATGGCCCGCGAGCAGTCCCCAGTCACCGTACTGGAAAGGCGCGCTCAATCCCTTCAGCCAGAGCGGCGGGTACCATTTTCCATAGAAACCGAGGATGCCGCGCGAGGCGGCGAGCTTTTCCCTGGTGCCGTTCTTTGGATCGATCATCGCGCCGGCGACCTGGAGGTGCTTATCGACGGCCTCGCGCGCCATGAAGAGGTGCATGATCTCGCTCGACCCCTCGAAGATCAGGTTGATCCGGCAGTCGCGCATCATCCGTTCGACGGGAATCGGGTGCTCGCCACGTCCCTTGAGTGAGGCCTCGGTCTCGTAGCCGCGCCCGCCGCGAATCTGCAACGTCTTGTCGACGATCTCCCAGGCGCGGACGGTGTTCCATTCCTTGGCCGCCGCGGCCTCGAGACGGATGTCGTAGCCGCCGCGGTCGGCCATCTGGCTGGCAAGCATCCACACCGAGTCCATGGCGAAGGTCGTCGCCGTCATGTCGGCGAGGACGTGGGCGATCGCCTCGTGCTTCCAGATCGGTACGCCCCACTGATAGCGCGCGTTCGACCAGCCGCGGCAGATCTTGAGGCACTGCTTCGCAATCCCGGCACAGACGGCGGGCAGGGTGAGACGACCCGTGTTGAGCGTGGTGAGGGCGATCCGCAGCCCCTTGCCTTCGTCGCCGATCAGGTTCTCGCGCGGCACGCGCACGTCCCGAAAGCTGATGACGCCGTTGGCAAGCGCCTTCAGCCCCATGAAGTGGCATCGGTATTCGACCTTCACGCCCGGCCAGTCGGTTTCGACGACGAAGGCGCTGATCTTCTTGGTCTTCGGATCGCGCGCCATCACCACGAGCAGCTCGGCGAGCGTGCCGTCGGTGCACCAGAGCTTCTCGCCGTTCAGGATGAACATGTCGCCGTCGCGCTCCGCGGTGGTGGAGAGACTCGCGGGATCGGAGCCCACGTGCGGCTCGGTGAGCGCGAACGCCGAGATCGCCCCGGCGGCGCACCGCGGCAGGTATTTCTTTTTCTGCTCCGGCGTTCCGAAGAGCTTGAGTGGCTGCGGGACGCCGATCGATTGATGGGCCGAGAGGAGCGCGCTCACGTTGTTGTCGGAGCTCCCGATCATCTGCATCACCTTGCAGTACTCCGACACCGTGAAGCCGAGCCCACCGTACTCCTTCGGAATCTTCATGCCGAAGGCGCCGAGCTTGCGCAGGCCGTCGATCACTGGCTCGGGATACTCGCCGGTCTGATCGATGGCGACGCTGTCGACCTTCTCGCGCAGGAACGTCTCCATGTCCCGATAGAAGCGCGTGAACTCCGGCCGCTCGCCGTCCTCCATCGGGAAGGGATGGATCAGGGGGAGGAGGAAGTTCCCCAGGAAGAGCTCCCGGAGAAAGGTCCGCCCGGCCCATACCGTCTCGCGGGCCTGCTCGGCGATCTGCCGGGATTCCTGCTCGCTCGTGAGCTGCACCTTGGGTTCACTCATGCGTGTATCCTCCTCGGCCTGGCCGGCCGACCCCCGTTCTTGCCTCGCCGATGGGGACCTTGGCAAGCCGACGCCGTGCCTCATGACCCCGCGGTCTCGACCACCGTGAGCGCACCCTCGGCGTAGCGCGCGCGCAGCACCTTCTTGTCGAACTTGCCGACGCTCGTCTTCGGCACTTCGGCGATGAAGCTCCAGCGCTCCGGCAGCCACCAGCGCGCGACGCGCTCGGCGAGAAACGCCCGCAGCGCGTCGGGTGTCACCGCGGCGCCGGCCTTGACGACGACGCAGGCGAGCGGCCGCTCCTGCCAGCGCTCGTCGGGGATGCCGACGACGGCGGCCTCGACGACGGCGGGATGCGCCATGATCTCGTTCTCGAGCTCGACCGACGAGATCCACTCGCCGCCCGACTTGATGACGTCCTTGGCGCGATCGGTGATCTGTACGAAGCCGTGCGCGTCGATGGTGCCGACGTCGCCGGTACGCAGCCAGCCGTCGTCGAATTTCTCGGGCGCCGGATCGCGATAGTACGCGGCGGTGATCCACGCGCCGCGCACCTCGATCTCGCCCGCGGTCGCGCCGTCCCACGCGATCGGCTGACCGGCGGCGTCGACGATCCGCAGCTCGACGCCGGCGATCGCGCGCCCGGTCTTGGCGCGCCAGCGCATCTCGTCGTCCGTGGGGCTGTCCTTCGGCGCGAACGCGATCGTCGCGAAGGGGCTCGTCTCCGTCATCCCCCACGCCTGCACGATGCGGACGCCGTGGCGCTCCTGGAAGCGCTCCATCAGCGTGCGTGGCACCGCCGAGCCGCCGCACACGACGAGACGGAGCGAGGAGAAGTCGACCGCCGCCGTCTCCGCGTAGCGCAGCAGGTCGTTCCAGATCGTCGGCACGGCACCCGAGATGGTCGGGCGCTCTTCGCTGATCAGGCGCGCGAGCGGCGCCGCCTGGAGGTGACGCCCGGGGAGGACGAGATCGGCGCCGACCATCCAGGCGGCGTACGGCAGGCCCCAGGCGTTGGCGTGGAACATCGGTACGATCAAGAGGATGCGGTCGCGCTCGGCGAGCGCGTACGCAGCGCCCGAACAGATCGCGAGCGAGTGCAGATACGTCGAGCGATGGCTGTAGACGACGCCCTTCGGGTTGCCGGTGGTGCCGCTCGTGTAGCACATCGCCGCCGCGGCGCGCTCGTCGAGCGTCGGCCACGCGTACTCGGAACGCTCCGCCGCGAGCAGCTCCTCGTAGCGCAGCACGTTCGGCCCGAGCGCCGCCGCGTCGCCGTCGCCGATCACGACGACGTGTTCGACGGTGCGCAACTTCTCGCGCACGGCGGCGAGGAGCGGCACCGTCGAGTCGTCGACGAGGATGACGCGGTCTTCGGCGTGATTGGCGACGTAGGCGAGCTGCTCGGGGAAGAGGCGGATGTTGAGCGTGTGGAGGACCGCGCCCATGCAAGGGACGGCGAAGTACGCCTCGAGGTGTTCCTGCGTGTTCCACCCGAACGTGGCGACGCGATCGCCGGCGCGGATGCCGAGGCGGTGGAGCGCGGCGGCGAGACGCATGGCGCGTTCGGCGACGACGCCGAAGCGGGCGCGGCGCGCGTGCGCGCCCTCCGAGGTCACGACCTCGCTCCGGGCGTGCACGGTGCGTCCGTGGCGGAAGATGTCGGTGATGGTGAGCGGGTGGTCCTGCATCGTGCTGAGCAGCATCGTCGTCTCCTGGACTCGCGAACGGATCGGAAGTTCCTAACGAACCGACGCGGCGGGCGTCAATGCGGTGGGAGGAACGGCGGGTCGGCCGCTTGCGCGCCGCGTCCGGTCGCGTCAAAGTCGCGCCCATGACCACGTTCGACCCGCGGCACAAGAGCCGCACGCTCTACGAGGGCCGCGACCGCGCCCCGGCGCGCTCGTACCTGAAGGCGATCGGCTTCGGCGACGCCGATCTGGCGCGGCCGATCGTCGGCATCGCCAACACCTGGACGGAGACGATGCCGTGCAACTTCGGTCTGCGCGGGCTCGCCGAGCACGTGAAGCGCGGCGTGCGCGACGCCGGCGGGACGCCGATGGAGTTCAACACCATCGCGATCAGCGACGGCATCACCATGGGAACCGAGGGCATGAAGACCTCGCTCGTCAGCCGCGAGGTCATCGCCGACTCGATCGAGCTCATGGGCCGCGGTCACATGTTCGACGCCGTCATCGTGCTGGTCGGCTGCGACAAGACGATCCCCGCGGGCGCGATGGCGCTGCTGCGCCTCGACGTGCCCGGGCTCGTCCTCTACGGCGGCTCCATTCAGCCGGGGCGTTTCCAAGGGCACGACGTCACCATCCAGGATCTCTTCGAGGCCGTCGGCGCCAACGCCGCCGGGAAGATGACGGACGCGGACCTCAAGGACCTCGAGGACCACGTCTGCCCGGGGGCCGGCGCCTGCGGCGGCCAATTCACCGCCAACACGATGGCGATGGCGCTCGAATTTCTCGGCCTCTCGCCGCTGGGCACCGCGAGCGTCGCCGCGACCGACCCGGCGAAGGAGCGCGTCGGCGCCGAGTGCGGCGCGCTCGTCCTCGACCTCCTGCGGCGCGGCGTGACGCCGCGTGCGATCACCACCCGCGCCGCCTTCGAAAACGCGATTGCCGGCGTCGCCGCGAGCGGCGGCTCGACGAACGCCGTGCTGCACCTGCTCGCGCTCGCGCGCGAGATCGACGTGCCGCTCACCATCGACGACTTCGATCGCGTGAGTCGGCGCACGCCGCTGCTCGCGGATTTGAAACCGGGCGGGAAGTACACTGCCGTCGACCTCGGGCGCGCCGGCGGGAGCGGCGTGGTGGCGCAGCGGCTCCTCGCCGCCGGCCTCGTCGACGGCACCGCGTTCACGGTGAGCGGGCGAACGTTCGCGGAGGAGGTGGCCCGCGTGCGCGAGACTCCGAATCAAGTGGTGGTGCATGCGCTCGCGAAGCCGCTCAAGGCCTCGGGCGGCCTCGTCATCCTCAAGGGGAACCTCGCGCCCGAGGGCTGCGTCGTGAAGGTGGCGGGTCACGAGCGCCTCGCGCACCGCGGACCGGCGCGCGTCTTCGAGCGCGAGGAGGATGCGATGGCCGCGGCGACCCACGGCACGATCCGCGCCGGCGACGTCCTCGTCATCCGCTACGAGGGCCCGCGCGGCGGTCCCGGCATGCGTGAGATGCTCGGCGTCACCGCGGCGCTCGCCGGCTCCGGACTCGGTGAGCAGGTCGCGCTCCTCACCGACGGCCGCTTCAGCGGCGCGACCCGCGGCCTCATGGCCGGTCACGTCGCCCCCGAAGCGGCGGTCGGCGGCCCGATCGCCGCGATCGAGGAGGGTGACATCATCAGTTTCGACGTCGACGCGCGCCGGCTCGACGTCGAGGTGTCCGACGCCGTCCTCAAAGCGCGCCTCGCGAAGTGGCGCCCGCCGGCGCCGCGGTACACCAGCGGCGTGATGGCGAAGTACGCGGCGCTCGTCTCGTCGGCGGCCGAGGGTGCAATCACCCGGCCGCGCTGAACGGCGTCGTCGCCGCTCGGCGCGGCTGACTCCGAAAGACGAAGAGCGGCGGCGTGCGTGGGGAGCGCGGGGACGGCGTGGGCGCGCGCAGCGGACCTGGCGGGACGCCACATTGCGTGGATCCTTCCGTACGGCGCAGCGCACTCGAAGCACGCACGGCCCAACGCGCGCGCCCACGCCGTCCCCGCGCTCCCCACGCACGCCGACGCCGTGTCGCCGTCGGCGTCGGCACGGCGCCACCGGCGTTCCCGCACGTCGTCATCGTTGGCGTAGGCGTGACGTACCTTCGCGACGCTTGGGTCGCGGGCAGCGGCGACGCCGCCGCAGGCGGCGAGAACGGTGTACGCCGGAGCAGCAGGATGAGCGGCGGGGCGGTCGCGCGGCGCGAACCGCGTGGGCGGGCACGTACCGCGCCCGCCCACGCCGCCCTACGGCACGGCGAGCGCCAGCTGCATCTCGAGCGGATTCGGCCCGGCGAGCACCGCCGCGCCGTGGACCGCCGCGCGCCCGCACGCGTCCGCGAGCGGCAGCCCGCACGCGAGATACCACGTGAGCGCGCCGGCGAAACTGTCGCCCGCGCCGTAGCTCGCCACCCGCGCCGCCGGCGGCGGCGCTGCGGGATAGCGCGCGACGCCGTCCGCCGTCTCGATGCGTCCCCCGGCGCCGCCTTCGGTCATGACGACCGCGCCCGGCGGAACGGGATAGTCGGCCCGCGCGCTCGTCTCGAGGGGGTCGTGCGCGCTGCCGACGACGACGTCGGCGCGCACCCCCGAGCGCACCAGCACCGGGCGCCGGCGTGCGCTGACGACGAGGACGCGCGCGGCGCGCGCGGCGCGCAGCACGTCGGCATCCTGGCCGGTGAAGTAGACCGCGTCGCAGCCTGCGAAGACGTCCCACGGCAGCGGGTCGTCGATGCGCGCTTGCAGGGGCGTGCCGATGACGACGATCGTGCGTTCGCCGCCAGGCGTGACGAGGACGAGGTCGCGGGTGTGCGGCGTGTCGCGGCGGGCGGCGTGGAGGACGGCTCGTGTCGTCGCCAGGCGCGCGGCGACGGCCGCGCCGGCGTCGTCGTCGCCGACCGCGGTGAAGAGGTGGACCTCGGCGGGACCGCGGAGGAGCTGGAAGAAGGTGATGCCGCCGCCGCCGCCCGGGAACCTCACCGGTGCGTCGAGGTGCACGATGTCGCCGGGCTTCGGGAGCTCGGGTACGGCGCCGAGCGTGACGTGCTCGACGTGGCCGACGACGGCGAGGCGGCGCGGCGCCGCGGGCGCGTCGCTCATCGTCTCAGGACGGGACTGCATGCCTTCTCCCGTGAGTTCGTTTGCGCCCGCGTGCGCGTCGCGATCGCGTGCGGTGCGGTGACGAAGCCGAGTACGCCGATGGCGGTGAGCATCACGCCGAAGCTCTGCGGTAGCGTTGGCCGCTCGCCGAGGAGCACGAAGGTCGCGACCAGTGACAGGAGCGGAATCGACGGGACGACGATCGCCGTGGTGCGCGCGAGGTCGAGGCGGGCGATCGCCTCGTACCACATGATCGTGCCGACGTAGCTCAGGACGACCCCCTGGACGACGAGCGCGGGCAGGAGCGCGGGGAGCGAACCGCCCGGGACGAGGCCGATGGTCGCGCCGCCGAGCGCCCAGGCGAGACCGAGAACCGCTCCGCCGTACACGTAGCGCGCACCGGTGAGAACCGCGGGCGGCACGCCGCGCAGCGCGCGCAAGACGATCAGGTGCGAGAGCTGCCAGCAGAGCGGCGTCGCCAGCAGCAGCCAGACGCCCGCGGGTGCCACCGCGCCGCCGACGCCGAGCGCGAGCGCGATTCCCACGAGGAGTAACGCGATCGCGCCGAGACGTCGGGCGGTCGGCCGCTCTCCGAGCACGATCCAGGCGGCGGCGAGGGAGTACGCCGGCTCGATCTGTAGACACAGCACGGTCTCGATGGCGCTGGCGCGGCGAGCGCCCTGAAAGAAGAACCAGAACGCCGCGCCGGTGCCGAGCGCGCCGACGGCAAGGAGCCGCGGCCCGATGCGCGGGTGCACGAGCAGCGCGAACTCGCGGCGCACGGCCAACACGACGAGCGCGGTGGCGCCGGCGCAGAACGTCGTCGCCGCGGCTACGAACAGGGGGTCGGCGCGGTCGGTCGTGAGCTTGGCGACGGCCGGGACGAACGCACCGTTCGCGGCGCAGAGGCCGGCGAAGACGAGCCCGGCACGCTCCTCGGCGCGGCTCACGCGGGGTGCGCCGGGTGAGGCCCCGCCGGCTCAGCGATCGTCGTACTGGTAGTCGTAAGCGCGCTCGCGTTTGCAGCCCTCGTGCGCCAGACGCCAGACGACCTCGCGGCGCTTCTCGGGATTCTTGTGATTCTCCGCGAAGCGCCGGTACTCCTCGTAACGGCACGGGTCACGTCGCACGATCTCCCACGCGTCATGGTCGGTCATCCTGTGCTCGGTGCGGTGGCCGTACGGATCGTAGTATCGATGCCGAGGCGCACACCCGGTGACGCTGATGGCGACGAGGAGCACGAGGGCGGCGAACGTGGGGGTCGTCATGTCACGGATTCTCCTTCCGATGGTGCAGCGCCTATGATCCCGGATGCGTGTCCGTGGTCAACGGCGCGTCGGCGTCGCGCTCGCGTTTGCCCGCCCGCCCGGCGATCCAAGAGATCTGCCGGGCGAGGCCGAGGAGAACACGGGTCTCGTAGACGTCGAGCGCGGCGCGGCCGAGCAGGCGCCGAAAGGCGCGCATCATGTGCGCACCGTTGTCGCGATGCAAGAAACCGATCGCGTGCAGCGCGCGCTCGAGCGCGGCGTACATCTGCTCCCCGAGCGCCGCGGGCGCGAGTGCGCCGCGCGCGTCGGGAAGCGCGTCGGCCGCCGCCGCGAGGCGCAGCTCGTAGCCGCAGATGAGGACCGCCTGCGCGAGGTTCAGCGACGCGTACGCTCCCGCCGTCGGAATCGTGATCACGTGCTGACAGCGCATCAACTCGTCGTTCGAAAGGCCGTGATCCTCGGGACCGAACACCAGTGCGACGTCGTTGGCGGCACTCGCCGCGAGAATCGTCGGCGCCAGCGCGCGCGGCGACACGCCCCCGGTGTCACCGGCGACGCGGCCGCTGGTCGCGACCACCAGCCCGCAGTCGCCGATCCCCTCGGCGAGCGTCGCGACGCGCCGGTGTCGCGCCAGCACGTCGCGCGCATGGACGGCCATGGTGGCGGCGGCGGCGACGTCGAGCGGTGTCGGAGCGACGAGGACGAGGTCGGCGAGTCCGGTGTTTTTCATCGCGCGCGCGGTGGCGCCGACGTTGCCCGGGTGTTGCGGTCGGACGAGAACGATGCGAATGCGCGCGAGGCTCACGTCAGATCTTGTAGACGACGCTCGCCGATGTCGCCAACGCGTCGCGCGCGGTCCGCACCTCGACGCGGCAGAACACCAGTGACCGGCCGCGCCGCTCGACCCACCCCTCGGCGATCGCGTCCTCGCCGGCGACCGCATTCAGGTAGTTGATCTGCATCGAGATCGTGAGCAGCGGTCGGCGCTCGTCCCAGGCGCTGCCGATCGCCGGCACGACGACGGTGTCGATGAGCGTCGCGATCGCGCCGCCGTGGACGACACCCGCGGGCTGATTGAGCTCCGGCCGGAAGGGAAGGCGCATGCGCGCGTAGTCGAGGCGGACTTCCTCGATGACGAGCCCGACGAGGGCGGGAAAGAGCGCCGCGCTCTTCCCGAAGTCGCGCCACAGCGCCGCGCGCTCCGGGGGCAACGGCGAGAATCGCTCGGCGAGGACGGTGCTCACGGCTCGGCGTGCAGCGTCGCGCCTGCGCGCGCTCGAGTCAACGTGCGGAGCGGGCGCTGCGTCGCCCCCACCGCGTCGCCCATCCCTGAAGCGGCGCGAGCGCGTGCAACAGCGCGCCGCCCTCGCGACTCAGCCGATACCCCGCGTCGCGCTCGAGCTCGACGATGCCGGCATCCCGCAGTTCGACGAGGCGCTGGTTGAGGACGCTCGGCGACATCGCGTCACAGCGGGCGCGGAGCGCGCGAAACGTCAGCGCCTCGCTGCGAAGTTCCCACAGGACACGCAGCGCCCAGCGCCGTCCGAGGAGATCGAGCAACGCCATGATCGGGCGACCGCTGCGCGACCCGCGCGCGGGTGTGCCGGGCGCGGGTGTCGTCGAGGCGCGGGCCATTCGGCCACGTCCGGTGCGACGGTCAGAGACCGAAAATCGCGTTGACCGCGAGGCCGAGGACGAAGAGGCCGCCGGCGAGGCGGTTGTGGTGGAAGGCGAGGGCGACGAACCAGAGCGGCCAGATGCGGTAGCCCGGGGGCGGTGCGTCGGGCTTCGGCCGCGAGTACGCCTGCAGCACCTCGACGAGGCGGGGAAGCGCCGCGACGACGAGGAGGACGCCCCAACCGACGAGGCCGCTCAGCGCCAGCGCGAAGACCGTCACGTAGAACCCGATCATCAACGCTTGGTTCAGTCGTAGCGACGGGGTTCGGCCGAGGAGTACCGGCAGCGTGTGGATGCCGCGCGCCCCGTCCTGTTCGAACTTGTCGATGTGCTTGCCGATCAGCACCGTCGTCACGACGATCGCGTACGGAACCGACGCCACCCACGTCCACCACGGCACCGTCCCGGCGGTGACGTAGTAGGTGCCGCAGATCATCAGGGGTCCCCACACCAGGAACACGCCGGGCTCGCCGAGACCGTGGTGCTTCAGCTTGAGCGGCGGCGCGACGTAGAAGACGCTCACGAAGAGGCCGGCCAGCGCGAACGCCGCGATCGGCCAGCCACGCGCCCGCAAGAGGACGACGCCGATGGCCAGATCGACGAGGTTGCAGGCGACGATCGTTGCGCGCAGCCCGTTCTTGCTGATGAGGCCCGAGAGCAGCGGGTGCGGCGCATAGAGCGCGCGCGTGTAGTCTTCGGTGTCGACGCCGCCTGTGGTGTCGAAGTAGTCGTTGATCATGTTGTTGCTGGCATGGGCGATGATCAAGCCGAGGAGGGCGAGCGCGAAATAATCCCACCGCGGGTGCGTGGCGGTCGCCGCCGCGAGGAGGCCGCCGATCAGCCCCGAGGTGAGCGTCATCGAAAAGACGCACGCGCGGGTGATGAGCAGCCAGCGCGAGACGACGTCCATGCGCCGGCGTACGGGGATGTTGCCGGTGGCGATGATCTTCCGCCAGGTGTCGAAGAGGCTCGGCGCGTCCGCCGCGTCGCCGAGCGGCGACGCGTCCGTGATCACGCGGCCACGGTCGGACATGCCCCCGTTTGGGGGAGTCGTCGACACCGGGTCAGCCCTCCCGACCGGCTGGACGCGTGATCGTGACCGGGATGCCGTTCAAGACGGCGTTACCGGAGAGGGGGTCGAAGGCGGTCTCGTCGGCGAGAAGGTTGCTGTTGACGCCGGCGTGCGTGCGCGCGACGCGCATCGCGACGCCGGGCTGATCGTGGCCCCAGCCGTGCGGTAGACTCACGACGCCGGGCATGATCGCCTCAGTGAGCTCGACCGGCGCGTCGACGGTGCCGACCCGTGAGGCGACACGCGCGGTCTCGCCGTCGGCGAGACCGAGACGCAGGGCATCGGTGGGGTGGAGCTGCAAGGTGCAGGTCGGCCTTCCCTTCACCAGCACGTCGAGATTGTGCATCCACGAGTTGTTCGAGCGCAGGTGCCGGCGACCGACGAGGACCATGTGACCGTTGGCGCGCACCAGCGTCGCCCGCAGGCGGGCGACGTCGGCGACGACGGACGGCGGCGCGAGCTCGATCTTGCCCGACGGCGTCCGCAACACCTCGGGGATGCGCGGCGCGAGCGCGCCGAGGTCGACGCCGTGCGGATGGTCCTCGAGGAGGGCGATGCTGAGACCCGACGGGTTGGCGCCGAAGTGATCGCCGTACGGTCCGCTCCGCAGGAGGAGATCGAGAATGCGCGCCGGTCCGCGGCGCGACGCGAGCGCCGCCAGGATCGTCTCCGGATCGCGGCCGGCGAGCGGGGAGCCGCTCGCCGCGACCTCGCGGTGCACCAGCTGCGCGATGACGAAGTCGTCGAGCGCGTCGGCGTCCGCCCGAGAGCCCTGGCCGCCGGCGATGGCGGTGAGACGGAGGAGAATGCGCCACTCTTCGAGCTCACCATCGCCGAGCGGAAAGAGCGGCGGCGAGTAGTGGGCGACGTTGCGGATGGCGAGATTGTAGAGCGCGAGATCGTAGTGGCAGTTCGTGAGCGTCGACGGCGGGGGGAGGACGACGTGCGCATGCCGCGTCGTCTCGTTCACGTAGATGTCGACGCTCACCATGAACTCGAGCGCGGCGAGAGCGTCGGCGAGGCGGGCGCCGTTCGGGGTGCTGAGGGCGGGATTGCCGGCGACGGTGACGAGGGCGCGGATCTGACCGTCACCCGGCGTCTCGATCTCCTCGGCGAGGCAGACGGCGGGAAGCTCGCCGTACACCTCGGGCAACCCGCGGACGCGGCTCCGCCAGCGTCCGAACTGCACGCCGCGTCCGCGTCCGCCGGGGCCGTGCGCGGTGCGCGAGCCCGCGGCCGCCTTGGTGAACATCGCGCCGCCCTCACGATCGAGATTGCCGGTGAGCGCATTCAGGACGTCGATGAGCCAGCTCGCGAGCGTGCCGAACTCCTGCGTGCAGGTACCGATGCGGCCGTAGACGGCGGCGCGCGGCGCCGCCGCGAGCTCGCGCGCCAAGCGGCGAATGGTGGCGGCGGAGACGCCGCAGACGTCGGCGACGCGCTCCGGCGCGAAGTCCCGCGCCAAGGTGCGGACGTCGTCGATACCCGCGAGGTGCGGCGCGAGCCGTCCGGGGGCCGTGAGGCCGTTCTCGAAGAGCGTGTGCACCATGGCGAACAGCAGGTGAGCATCGGTGCCGGGACGGATGAACACGTGCTCATCGGCCTCGTCCGCGGTTCGGCTGCGCCGCGGATCGACGACGACGAGCCGCCCGCCGCGTTCGCGCAGCCGGCGCAGCCGTCCTTTCATGTCCGGTGCGGTGAGCAGGCTGCCGTTCGACGCCAGTGGATTCGCCCCCAGCATCAGGAGGTAGTCGGTGCGGTCGATGTCGGGCACCGGAATGCTGAGGATCGTCCCGAACATCAAGCCCGCGGACACCTGCTTCGGCATCTGGTCGACGGTGCTCGCGGAGAAGACGTTGCGGGTGCCGAGGGCGCGGAGCAGCACCGGGACGTAGAGCATGCCGGAGAGGTTGTGCGCGTTCGGGTTCCCCAGGTAGGCGCCGATCGCTTGGCGGCCGTGCGCCGCCGTCACCGCGGTGAGGCCGCGCTCGACCTCGGCGAAGGCCTCGTCCCAGCCGGCGGGCTCGAGCTTTCCGCCGCGCCGCACGAGCGGCGTCCGCAAGCGATCGGGATCGGTGTCGAGATCCTTCAGGGCGTAGGCCTTGGGGCAGAGAAAGCCATGGCTGAAGACGTCGTCGGCGTCGCCACGGATGCCCGTGACCTCGCGCCCACGCGTGCTGATCGCGAGGCCGCAGGTGGCTTCGCAGAGGGGGCAGGTACGAAAATGCGTCATCGTCGGTGCTCCGCTCGGCGCGGCATGTGACCTCCGGGCCACGACGAACCCGTAGTGACGACGCGCGTCGATGCCGGTATCAATGAGGACATGCTCGAGGGCCGATTGGGGTGGAGGGTGGCGCGACTCGCGTGCAAAGGCAAGAGTCGTCGTCGCGGTGGCTGGGTCGGTGTGCTGCTGGCGTTGACGTTGTGCGGCGTGGACCCGCCGCCCGTCGCCGCCGCGTCGGCGGGCGGGGTCGCTCCCATACCGGCGCCGGCCGGCCCACCCTTGAAGCTCGAGGTGCCGTCGAAGCTCCGCTTGCTGGTGGTCGCACCGCATCCCGACGACGAGTCGCTCGGCGCCGGCGGGCTGATGCAGCAGGTGCTCGAGAAGGGCGGCCGCGTGCACGTCCTCTTCATGACCAGCGGCGACGGCTACCCGGAGGCGGTGGCGCTCGCGACCGGCCACCGCCAGCCGACGGCGGTCGACTATCGCGGCTTCGGGGAGCTGCGCCGCGCCGAAGCGCTCGTCGCGCTCGAGCACTTTCACATCATGCCGCTCTCGGTGACCTTCCTCGGCTTTCCCGACGGCGGTCTCCAGGAGATCTGGCGGCGCGGGCCGCGCGTTCCGGCGTACGAGTCGCCGTTCACGCACGACGACCGGCCGCCGTACCCGGAGGCGTTCAATCCCAACGCGCGCTACACCAGCCGCGAGCTCATCGGCCAGATCGCGCATCTCGTCGCGCTTGCCGATCCCGATTGGATCGCGCTGCCGACACCGCTCGACACCCACCCCGATCATTGCGCTACCTTCACGTTCATCCTCGCCGCCCTGAAGTCGCTCGCTGCCGAGCCCGGCGGCGAGTCGAAGATTCCCGATCGCCTCCTCACCTACCTGGTGCACGACGGCCGCTGGCCGCCGCTACCGTCGATCCCGGGACCGCTGCCGCCGCCGCCGGAGAGCTATCCGCCGGCACGCTGGTACTCGCTGCCCTTGGAGACGGCACAGGTAGACGCCAAGCTGGGGGCGCTCGAGAGCCATCGCACGCAGGCGGCGGTCATGGATCTGCTCTTTCG
This sequence comes from Binatia bacterium, assembly GCA_041476145.1. Lineage (GTDB taxonomy): Bacteria > Desulfobacterota > Binatia > UTPRO1 > UTPRO1 > DP-19. Next base: position 51,287 of record JBGOSW010000001.1, on the reverse strand, counting down.
CGCGCTGGCGCGGTCGAACGAAATGTTCGGCGTGATCGAGCGTCCCGAGTTCGGACGTCTGAAGCCCGGCGACCCGGCGTGTGGTCCGGAGATCGTGTCGCACTCCGCGCCCGGAACGGTGCCGATCACCGTCCCGAGCGCCCCACTACCCGCGCCCGCGGCGACGCCGGCGGCGGCGGCGCGAGGGACGCGCGCCCCGGTACGGTGAACGCCGCCGTCGTAGCCGCTGCGGGCGGCGCCGGGAGACGTCTCCGCTTTCTCGACGTTGCGCGCGCGCTCGCCGTGCTGGCGATGCTCGTCGCCAATCTCGTCAACGTGCTGCTCGCCGAGCGCCCGCACTGGCTCGCCCACAATCTCGGCGACGAGCTCCTGCCGCTCGATCTGCCGGCCCCGATGTTCCAGTTCCTGATCGGCGTCTCGCTCGTCCTCTACCTCGAGCGGTGGGGGCGGGAGACCGGCGCGCGCCGGGCACGCATGCTCGCCGCACGCCGCTTCGTCCTCCTCATCCTGTTCGGGGCACTGCTCGACGGCATCGCCGTGCAGCGCCTGGAGTTCCGCTGGGGCGTGCTCCAAACCCTCGGCCTCGGCGGTTTGGTGACGGTGGCGCTCGCCGACCTCCCGGACGCGTTCATCGTCGCCGTGGCGGCGCTGATCACCGCGACCCACTACGGGCCGGGGAACAACGAGGTGCATCGCTCCCTCGTCGACAGTCTGCCGTTCGTCCCGATCACGCTCCTCGGGTACGTCGTCGGCCGCCCGCTCGCGACTCACGACCTCGCGGCGTACGAGCGGCGCGCCGTGACCGTCGCGCTCGTCAGTCTGGTGTCGGCGCTCGCGTTGCATGCCGCAGGCATCCCGTTCAACAAGCTCACGGGCTCGAGCAGCTTCGTCCTGTTCGCGACCACCGCCTCGGCGACGCTCGTCGGGGCGCTCTCGCGCATGGAGGCGCGCGGCTCGCGGTTCTCCGACGTCCTCGTGCGGCTCGGCGCGAGCGCGCTGACCGCGTGGGTCCTGCAATACGTGCTCGTCTACTATCCGATCTATCTCGTGATCGGGCACCCGCTCGGACTTCCCGAGGTGAGCGGCCTGCTTGCGGTGGGGATCTGCGTCGCGGCGCTGAGCGCCGCGACGCTGGCGCTCGCGCGGCGCGGTATTCGCGTGCCGATCTGACGCGCCGATCCGATGCGGGCGTGGCGCCGGCGCGGCGCCGCGCTCAGCAGGCGCCGACCGTCCGCAACCACTCGAGCGCGAACGGCCACGGTCCATACCCCGACGCGACGTTGAGATGGCCGGCGCCGGGAATGATGCGACACGCGCTGCCCAGTACGCGCGCGACCGCGGCGATCTCCTCGGCGCTGGCGTAGTCGTCGTCGTCGCTGCCGACGACGAGCGTGCGGGCGACGAAGGGCGCCCAGCATTCGCGCCGCCGTGGCGGCGGCAAGAAGCTCTCGACCGGCTCGAAAGGCAGGAGCGGCGAGGGCGGCGCGACCAGGAGGGCGGCATGCACCGATGGAGCGGTGGCGCCCGCGAGCCAATGATCGACCGCCCAACAGCCGAGCGAGTGGCAGACGAAGGTTACCGGCGTCGGCGCCGCGGCGACGACCGCGGCGAGCGCCGCGACCCACTGGTCTTTCTGCGGTGCCGTCGGTGCCGGCAGCTCGGGAAACGCCACCGCCGCTCCGCGGCTGCAGAGCTCGTCGTGGAGCCAGCGCTGCCAATGCCCGGGACCGGAGCCGTCGTAGCCGTGGACGATGACGATCATGTGCCCACCGGCGCTACGGGCGCACCAGGCGAAACCAGTAGAAGCCGTGCGGCGCGAAGGTCAGGAGGTACGGCGCCTCGCCGATCCGGGGAAACGCCGTCTCTCCGTAGAGCTCGATCGGCACCCGCCCGGCGAAGCGGTGCAGGTTCAACTCGGCCGCCTGCGCGAAGCGCGAGAGATTGTTGACGCAGAGGATCGCCTGCTCGGCGTCCTCACGGACGTAGGCGAGGATCTTCTCGTTCTCGGGCAGTACGAACTCGACCGTACCGCGTCCGAAGACGGGGTAGCCCTGGCGCACTCGAATCAGCCGCTTCACCCAACGGAGCAGCGACGTCTGCGTACGGAGCTGCGTCTCCACGTTGATCGACTGGTAGTGGTAGACGGGGTTGGCATTCACCGGCAGGTAGAGGCGCTCGGGATCGCAGCGCGAGAACCCGGCGTTGCGATCCCCCGTCCACTGCATCGGCGTGCGCACGCCGTTGCGGTCGCCGAGGTAGATGTTGTCGCCCATGCCGATCTCGTCGCCGTAGTAGAGCACCGGACTCCCGGGCAGCGACAGCAGCAGGCTGTGCAGCAGCTCCACTTGGCGGCGGCCGTTCTCCATGAGCGGGGCGAGACGGCGGCGGATGCCGACGTTGAGCCGCATGCGCGCGTCCTTCGCGTACTCCAGGTACATGTAGTCGCGCTCTTCGTCGCTCACCATCTCGAGCGTCAGCTCGTCGTGGTTGCGGAGGAAGTTCCCCCACTGGCAGCTCGCCGGCAGCTCGGGCATCTGCCGTACGATGTCGATGATCGGCCGGCGCTCTTCGCGCCGCAGCGCCATGAAGATCCGCGGCATGAGCGGGAAGTTGAACGCCATGTGACACTCGTCGCCGTCGCCGAAGTACGGGCGGACGTCGATCGGCCACTGGTTCGCTTCGGCGAAGAGGATACGTCCGCGATAGTGCGCGTCGATCTCGCCGCGCAGCTCCTTCAGGTAGGCGTGGGTCTCGGGCAGGTTCTCGCAGGTGGTGCCTTCGCGCTCGAAGAGGTACGGCACGGCGTCGATGCGGAAGCCGTCGAGCCCACGATCGAGCCAGTAGCGCATGACCTCGAGCATCGCCGCCCGTACGGCGGGATTGTCGAAATTGAGGTCGGGCTGGTGATGGTAGAAGCGGTGCCAGTAGTACTGGCGCGCTACGGGATCCCACGTCCAATTCGAGACCTCGCTGTCGACGAAGATGACGCGCGCCTGGCGGTAGCGTTGATCGGTGTCGCTCCACACGTAGTAGTCGCGGTAGGGCGACTGCGGCGAGCGCCGCGCCTCTTGGAACCACGGATGCTGGTCGGAGGTGTGGTTCATCACGAGATCGGCGATGACGCGCAGGCCGCGGGCGTGGGCGGCATCGAGGAAGCGTTGGAAGTCGTCGAGCGTGCCATAGTCGGGGTGGATGCCCCGGTAGTCGGCGATGTCGTAGCCGTCGTCGCGCAGCGGTGACGGATACATCGGCAACAGCCAAATGCAGCTCACCCCGAGGTCGCGCACGTAGTCGAGGCGCTCGGTGAGGCCGGGGAAGTCCCCGATCCCGTCACCGTTGCTGTCCATGAAGGCACGGACGTGCAGCTCGTAGAAGATCGCGTCCTTGTACCAGTCCTCGGCGCTCATCCTCGTCCCCGTCCCTTCAAGGCGTAGAGAACGGGACGCGCGTCGTCAACGGGCGATCGGCGTGCGCGGCGCGAGCACGGCGAACGACCGCGGGCCGAGCTCGTAACGCCCGCCCTCGACGGTCCGCGGCGGATCGTCGGGACGCGCGCTGTCGAGGAGCGGCGCCCACGCGCCGGGCGCGCCCTCGTCGGGGAGGATGAACGCCGTCGGGTCCGACCCTGCGTTGAGGAGAACCAGCACGCTGACCTCGGTGCGCAGCCACATGCCGAGCGTGCGTCGCTCGCGCTCGTGCCAATCCTCGTCGCGCATCGGCTGGCCGGTCGGCGCGTACCAGACGAGGTCGCCCCCCGGCGCCGCGGCGGCGAGCGCCCCGGCGACGTAATCGGCGCGCCGCAGGCCGGGATGGCGGCGCACGATGCCGGTCAGCCGCCGCGTGAACGCGAGCACGGCGGCGCGCTCGTCGTCGAGATTCCAGTCGAGCCACGTGACCTCGTTGTCCTGGCAGTAGGCGTTGTTGTTGCCCTGCTGCGTGGCACCGAGTTCGTCGCCGGCGCGCAGCATCGGCACGCCTTGCGAGAGCAGCAGTGTCGCGAGGAAGTTGCGCTGCTGGCGCGCACGCAGGGCGCGGATCGCGGCGTCGTCGGCCGGTCCTTCGACGCCGCAGTTCCAGCTCGCGTTGTCGTCGGTGCCGTCGCGGTCGTCCTCGCGGTTGGCCTGGTTGTGCTTGCGGTCGTAGCTCACGAGGTCGCGCAGGCTGAAGCCGTCGTGCGCGGTGATGAAGTTGACGCTCGCCGTCGGGCCGCGGCCGTCGCGTGCGTACAGACGGGGCGAGCCGACGAGCGCCTCCGCGACGGCGCCGCACTGCCCGGCGTCGCCACGCCACCAGCGCCGGACGGTGTTGCGGTAGCGGTCGTTCCACTCGCGCCAGCGCGGTGGGAACTGCCCGAGGCGGTAGCCGTCGCCGGTCGCGTCCCAGGGCTCGGCGATGAGCTTGACGCCGGCGAGCGCGGGGTCGGCGTGCACCGCGGTGAAGAACGCCGCGCCGGCGTCGAACGTCTCCTCCGGATCGCGCCCGAGCACCGCGGCGAGATCGAAGCGGAAACCGTCGACGTGCATCGTCTCGACCCAATAGCGGAGACTGTCGAGCACGAGCCGTCGCACCTGCGGATGGCGGATGTCGAGGGTGTTGCCGCAGCCGGTGTAGTTCACGTACTCGCGCCGGTCGTCCGCGGGCAAGCGGTAGTAGGTCCGGTTGTCGATGCCGCGGAACGCGAGTGTCGGACCGAGCCGGTCGCCTTCGGCGGTGTGGTTGTAGACGACGTCGAGGATCACCTCGAGCCCGACGCGATGCAGCGCGCGCACCATCGTCTGGAACTCCCGCACCTGCTCGCCGCGCCCGCCGCCGCTCGCAAGACGCGCGTCGGGCGCGAAGAAGCCGATCGTGTTGTAGCCCCAGTAGTTGGTGAGGCCGTGGACGGCGAGGTGGCGCTCCGCGATCGCGTGGTGGACGGGCAAGAGCTCGACCGCGGTGACGCCGAGGGCGGTCAAGTGCTCGAGGGCGGCCGGTGCCGTCAACCCCGCATACGTGCCGCGAAGATTCTCGGGCACGCCGGGATGGCGCGCGGTGAGTCCCTTCACGTGCGCCTCGTAGACGAGCGTGCGCTCCCACGGGGTGTGCGGCGGGCGATCGTCGCCCCAGTCGAACGTCGGATCGACGACGATCGAGCGCGGCGCTTCCGCCGCGTCGTCGCGCGGATCGCAGGCCAGGTCCTCCTCGGGGCGGCCGGGCGTGTAGCCGAGAAGGCGATCGCTCCAGCCGGCGAGCGGCGTGATCGCCCGCGCATACGGATCGAGCAGCAGCTTCGCGGGATTGAAGCGATGTCCTTCGCGCGGCGCGTACGGTCCGTGGACGCGATAGCCGTAGAGCGCGCCCGCTCCGATCCCGGCGACGTGCCCGCGCCAGATCGCGTCGTCGCCGCGTGCGAGCGGCAGTCGTGCCGCTTCGCGAGCCGGGTCGGCGACGTCGAAGAGGCAGAGCTCGACGGCGTCGGCGTGCTCCGAGAAGAGCGCGAATGCGGCGCCGGCTTCGTCGCACGTGGCGCCGAGTGGGCGGGGTGCTTCGAGCGAGACGTCCACCGCGTCGTCGTATAGCCGACCGTCCCGCGCGGACTCCAACGGATCCGCTGGTCGCGACGGCGTCAGGGCGAACGCCGCTCGCGAACCGTGTTCCGAAGAAACTTGCGCACCTGGAGGCCCCCGACGGCCGCGTAGGCGACGAGCGAGAGCATCGTCACCCACGCGCCCACGGCCAAAGCCGTCGGGCGGTACTCAAGACGCAAGTGATGGTGGCCGGCGGTGAGGGGAATCGCGCGCAGGAGAGAGTTCGCGGGCACGACCCGGTACGTCCGGCCGTCGCTCCCGGCCAACGGCGTCGCCTTCCAGCTCGCGCTGTAGTTGTCCGTGATCACGAGGATCGAAGGTTGTGGAACGTCCGCCGATATCTCGATCACCTCGGTCGACACGTCGCGCAGGGAGACCTGCCCGGGTTCATCCGATTCGGCGGGCACGAGGCCGGGGTCGCTTTCCAACAGGACCGCTCGCTCCGGATCGAACGTCGGATCCCGCAGGGCGTCGAGGACGTTCTCGGGGGTCGGCAGGACCTTCCAGTGGGGGACGAGCAGCGCCCGCGGCAGTTCCTTCAAGTGGGTCGGCTGCAGCGTCACCTGCTCCCGATCGATGCGAAGCACGTAGCGCAGGCGGAGCATGCCGAGGAGCGGTGACAGGGTCCGGAAGCCGGAGGTCACCAGGATGGCGTCCAACGGCCATCCCTGGGTCAACGCGACGAAGCGAGCGTAGCGCGCGAGCACCGTGGGATCCGCACCCCAGAGATCGAGTGCACCGGCCCCCATCGCGACGTACGAATAGGGATCTTGGCTCACGAGCCGCGACTCGCCCGCCGCGTTCTCCGCCAGCAAGCGCCGCAGGACGACACTGCGGTTCACCAGCGGAGCGGGGTCGAAGGTCGGTCGAGTATAGCGCGCATATCCCATCACCTCCACGACCCCGATGATCCCGATGGCATACACCAAGCGGTGCGACCTTCGCGCCGCGGCCAGCAGCAGACCGAGCAGCAGGAACGTCCCGCCGCCGATCCACAACGACCGCCCGGCATTCACGCACGCCCGCATCGACGCCGGCCCGCGGGTGAGGACGAAGTCACGATACGCGTCGTCGAGAAACCGCATCCGCGTCAGCGCCGGTGTCCAGAGGTTGCCTCCGCCCGCGTTGCAGTCCCGGACCAGCAGTGCGCCCGCGGCGATCAGCACGCCGCCCGCGACGAGGCCGGCGGCCGCGAGCCACCGCGGAGCCTGCCGCGCCTTCAGCAAGTGATCGAATCCAACGGCGACGAGCATGACGATGAACAGCGCCGCGAGGACCGTGAATTTCGTCGTGCCGCGGAAATTCTGGAATCCCGGCACGTGATCGTACAGGATCTTGAACAAAGGCGTGTAGTCACCGACGGCCAGGATCATGACGATCAGTGCCATCGTGAAGCTGAACCGCTTGACGGCCTTCTCCCCGTGCACGAGCCCGCATACCGACAAAAGGAATGGGGCCGTTCCGATGAACAGCGACATCTCGGTCAACGTCCATCGTCCCCAGTAGGGGGTATTGACCATGTCACCGAAGAAGCCAGGGAGAATGAGCGTCAGCAGGTTCTCGGGTGGGAACGCGAACGAGGATGCGATGCCGTAGCTGATGCCGGTGCGATGGCTTTCCGCCGCCGCTTGCAGGCCGGTGAAGAGCTGGACGGCGGCCAGGCTTGCCCCTCCCACGTAGATCGACGCGAGCGCCGCCGCTTCGCGCACACGCGCGCCGGATTTGAGCCAGCCGGCCAGCGCGTAGATGCCCGCGATGATCGCGGTGTAGAAGATGTACTGGACGTGGCCGGCCAGTATCTGCATGGCGACAGCCGCCATGCCGAGCAGAATCCACGTCACGGAGAACGTTTGCAGCACGCCATCGATGGCGAGAAAGATCAGCGGCGTCCACGTCAGGGTGGTAAGGCAGTGCAAATGTCCGCGGTAGATTTGCAGGAAGTGCGCCCCGCAAAACATGAAGATCAGTCCAGCCAGGATGCAGGCGGCGGGATGGAGGCAGCGATGCCACGTCCAGAGGTACACCCACACGCCGGCGAGGAAGAGGTGCAGGGCGATGCCGACGTTGATCGCGAACGCCGTCGGCAGGACCATGTGCAGCCAGTTAGGGGGATAGAGCAGCGCCGGCCCAAAGCCGCCGAAATAGGCGGCGCCGGCGTAGTTGTGGGGATTCCACAGGACGAGATGCCCCTTCTTCAGCTCGTCGAAGCCGAACGGGAACCAGTAGAAGAAGGGACGCGTCATGTCCTCGTTGGGCATCGAAAGGATGCGACTGTTTCCGGCGAGAAGCACGTCGCCGAACACGGCGAGCGACGCGACGAGGAAGATTACGCATGCGATGGCGTGGGGTGACCGCCCGGCAGTCTCATGCGTCAATGTCCACCACCTCCCGAATCTTCGGGCGCGCTCTCGTCACGGTCCGCTTGTCATATCCGCACGGCCACTGTCAAAAGCGTACGCGCGTAGTCCGCCGCGATGCCCGGGAAGAGCGCCATGTATCGTGAGCTCTCCGTCATCGCCATGGCGCCGGCCTACAACGAGGAGGCCAAGGTCGGCGAGGTCGTGAGGCGAACGCCGCGCGACGTCGTCGACGAGGTGCTGGTCGTCGACGACGGGTCGACCGATCGCACGGCGGAGGTGGCGCGGGCGCTCGGCGCATCCGTGCTCAGCATGGGGCGTGTGGCGGGCGTCGGCGCCGCGTTGCGGGCGGGCTACCGGTACGCCGTCGACAAAGGCTACGATGTCGCCGTCGTGATGGCCGCCAACAACAAGGACGCACCGGAGGAGATCCCGGTTCTCCTCGATCCGATCGCGATGGGCAGCGCCGATCTCGTGCAGGGTTCGCGGTTCTTGAAACGCGGCGCCGACTTCGGGCCGATGCCGGCATACCGGAAGCTCGCGACGCGCGTCCATCCCATCCTGTTCTCGCTGGTCGCTCGGCGCTGGGTCACCGAGTCGACGAACGGCTTTCGCGCCGTTCATCGCCGCGTGCTCGTCGATCCACGCCTCGACCTGATGCAGACGTGGCTCGATCAGTACGAGCTCGAGCCGTACCTCTACTTGCAGGCGATTCGGATGGGGTACCGCACCGTGGAGGTTGCGGTGACGAAGGTCTACCCTCCCAGGCGGCTCGGGCAGAGCAAGATGAAGCCGATCACCGGCTGGTGGTCCATCCTTCGACCGCTCGTGTATCTGGGTCTCGGAATCAAGAAATGAGGCACGCATGATCGGGGTCGCGGTCGTCGGAGCAGGGCACTGGGGTCCGAACCTCATCCGTAACTTCCACGACAATCCGCGCAGCGAGGTGCTCTGGGTCATCGACCGCGATGCCGCTCGACTCGAGGAGGTGCGTGCGCGCTTCGCGACCGTACGGGTGTCGAAGGAGCCGGCCGAGGCTTTTCGTGACGGTCGCGTCGACGCGGTGGTGGTCTCGACCCCGACGATCACGCACTACGAGATCGTCAAGGCCGCGCTCGCGTCCGGAAAGCACGTGCTGGTGGAAAAGCCGATCGCGACCGATGCTCGCCATGCCCAGGAACTCTGCGAACGCGCTCTCCACGCGCAGCGCGTGCTCATGGTCGGGCACGTGTTTCTCTACAACGTCGCCGTTCAGCAGGTGAAGCGTTACATCGAGGCCGGGGAGCTGGGCCGCGTGTACTACGCGTCGATGGTCCGTACCAATCTCGGCCCCATCCGCGTCGACGTGAACGCCGCCTGGGACCTCGCATCGCACGACATCGCAATCGTCAACTACTGGCTCGGAACCGAGCCGGTGAGCGCGACGGCGTACGGCGGCGCCTGGCTCAACCCCGGAATCGAGGACGCGGTCTTTGCGACGCTGCGCTACCCCGACGGCGTGCTCGCGCACCTCCACGCCTCGTGGCTCCACCCGCGCAAGACACGCGACGTGACCGTCGTCGGAGATCGCCGCATGCTCACGTTCGACGACTTGAGCCTCACCGAGCCGCTGCGCATCTTCGACAAACAGGTGACCGACGTGCGAACCACGCCGGCGTTCATCGATACCTTCGCCTCGTTCCGGGCGAGTGTGCGCGACGGTGACATCGTCATTCCGAAAATCACGCCCGGCGAGCCGTTGAAGGCGGAGTGCGATCACTTCCTCGAATGCATCGGATCGGGCACACCGCCGCTCACGGGCGGCCGCGAGGGCCTGGCGGTCGTGCGCGCCCTCGAAGCCATCCAGCGATCGCTGCGTCAGGGCGGCCGCGAGGAGAAGGTTACGTGACGATTCCTCTCGTCGATCTCGCGGCGCAGCATCGCGAGATCGCCGCCGAGGTCGACGAGGGCTTCGCGCGCGTCACGGCGCGCACGGCGTTCATCCTGGGCGACGAGGTCGGGGACTTCGAGCGCGAATTCGCGGAATTCGTCGGCGTCAAACATTGCGTCGGGGTCGCGAACGGTACCGATGCGCTCGAGCTCGTCCTGCGTGCCGCGGGCATCGGCGCCGGCGACGAGGTCGTCGTCCCGGCGAACACGTTCGTCGCGACGGCGCTTGCGGTCGTGCGCGCGGGCGCGACGCCCGTCTTCGTCGATTGCGATCCCCTCCATCACCTGATCGACGTTGCCGCGCTTCCGCTCGGAGCGCGCACGAAGGCGATCCTCGCGGTGCATCTGTACGGCCAGATGGCGCCGATGGAGGCCCTCGCCGCTGCGGCTCCGGGTGTGATGCTCCTCGAAGACGCGGCGCAATCGCACGGTGCCACGAGGTTCGGGCGCCAGGCAGGGACCGTCGGGTTCGCGGCAGGCACGAGCTTCTACCCGGGGAAGAATCTCGGGGCGTACGGAGACGGAGGAGCGGTGCTGACGGAATCCGACGAGGTGGCGGAGAAGGTGCGCGCGCTTCGGAACTACGGGAGCACGACGAAGTATCACCACCCCGTGCTCGGTATGAACTCGCGCCTCGACGCGCTCCAGGCGGTCGTCCTCAGGGCGAAGCTCACGCGGCTCGCGGTGTGGAACGGGGCGCGTCGCGCCGCGGCGAGGCGTTACGACGACCTCCTCGCAGGACTCTCGGGAGTCGGACTGCCGCGAACGGCGCCGGGGAACGAGCACGTATGGCACCTCTATACCGTCCGCGTCCCGCGCCGGGATCAGGTGCTGAGCCGGTTGCTCGCGGCGGGCATCGGCGCCGGCGTCCACTATCCGATTCCACTGCCTCTGCAGGGCGCGTTCGCGTACCTCCGCCATGCGCCCGGTGACTTCCCCGTGAGCGAGCGCGCGGCCGCCGAGGTCCTCTCCCTCCCGTTGTTTCCGCACATCACTCCGGAGCAACAGGCTCGGGTCGCCGGCGAGCTCCGCAAGGCCGTCGAAGGAGTCGCAGAGTGACGCTCGACCCGACCGTCTTCATCCACGACAAGGCACTCTGCGAGAGCGAGGACGTCGGTCCGCGCACCCGCGTCTGGGCGTTCGCTCACGTCATGAAGGGGGCGCGACTCGGCGCCGACTGCAACGTCGGCGATCACGCGTTCATCGAAGCCGGGGCTGTCGTCGGCGACCGTGTGACGGTGAAGAACGGCGTCCTGATCTGGGCCAAGGTGACGGTCGAGGACGAGGTGTTCCTCGGCCCGAACATGGTCTTCACGAACGACCTGACCCCGCGCTCCGCGTTCAAGACGACGGAGGACGTGTGGGTGCCCACGCTCGTCCGCCGGGGCGCCTCGATCGGTGCCAACGCGACCATCATCTGCGGCATCACGATCGGGGCCGAGGCGTTCGTCGGGGCCGGCAGCGTGGTGGTGCGTGACGTGCCCGCCCACGCGCTCGTCGTCGGCAACCCGGCGCGACGCATCGGCTGGATGTGCGCGTGTGGCGCACGGCTCGCGGCGGACCTCGTCTGCGGGTGTGGTCGGCGCTACCGGCTGGTGAGCGAGGAGGCCGGCCTCGCGCCCACTCCATGATCGGAGAGATCGCCTCGCACCCCGACGGCGCAGCCGTCCGCGGCACGCGCCCGAACGTGTTGATCAGAGGCTATCTCGTCGCCGCCATCCCCTTGGTCCTGCTCTTTCTCCCTTTGCTGTCCCATCGATCGGCGGATCCAACCATTTTGGGGTTCACTACCCTTTACGTCGAGTTTCTCGAGATTTCCGCGCTTACCGCCGCCGGACTGCCGCTGATCATCGGGGTAATTTGTCATCGATCACGCAGCGTTTCGCCCGCATATTCCTTCGTGCTCGGCCTCGGTGCGGTCGTCGTGGCGTGCTTGACCGTCGAGACGGTCTTGACCTATCGCCTCCGGCTCGAGGACGCGTTTTCGCAGTACAGCGCTTGGGGGCACAAACGGTCGCTCTTGTTCGCGTTCGAAGCGACTCCGAATCACAAGTGGGTGAATGCGGGCGCGACGTACACCACCGACCGTTTCGGTTTTCGGACGCATCTGCGTGGTGCCTGGGAGGAGAGTGGGGGAACACGAATCTTCACGCTCGGCGAGTCCGCAGTCTTCGGCTACGGCTTGAACGACGACGAAACCTGGTCCCACCGGCTGGAGGAGAGATTGCGTGCGAGACTCGACGATCCGTCACTCGACGTCGTCAATGCGGGGAACAACGGTCATACGTCTCTGCAGACACTTTTTCGCTTCTACACCAAAGTGCTTCCGCTGAAACCGAGTCACGTGATCTTGTACGTCGGCCCCAACGACCTCTACGGTTTGGAACCCGATCACCTCCTGATCTCCGAAGAGATCCTCTTCAGTGGGTCGGTTGCGCAATTCTGGGCTGCTGAGACTCGAGGCCAGAACCTCTATGCGAGAAGCCTGCTCTTCTACCTCCTGCAGCAGCGCGTCCCGGTCCTGGGCGGGATCATGCGACGCGCGGCGGCCGATAGCGCGCCGATCGCGTCGCAATCGGACCGTCCCGGGGGACGCGAGACCCAAAGTCAGGAGCTGCAAAGGCTCATGAAGACCGTCGGGGGGAGCTACATCGAGAACATTCAGACGATCTGTCTCATCTGCCGGGAGAAGGGGATCAAGCCGGTCATCGTGACCTTCATGCAGAACATGGCGGGACGGCCGCGGCTCCTGCTTCAGAACAACAATGCGTTGCTGCGAAAGCTCGCCGCTGAAAAAGGAATCACCTTGATCGATGTGGCGACGGCATTCGAGTCGGCGACCGACAAGCAGAGCTATTTCTTCAAGGACCAGTACCATCCCAACCAGAAGGGCGCCGAGTTCATCGCCTCCACGGTTGCGGAAGGATGGCAATAGGAAGGAGAGGGCACCATGGGGACGGACATCCACGTCGCACGTCGGGGTCTCCTCGAGTTCATCGCGAAACAGGGAGGCTCCATTCTCATGCGGGAACTCCACACGCACAGCCTCGTGTTCTATCAGGCTGGGCATCAGGCGTTCTCGCAGATCATGGAAGGGCTGGTGGCGGACGCGCTCGTCGAGTTCGACGACGGGGTGTTCCGGCTCACCGACAAGGGACGGGTCGTGCTCGATGCGGAAAAATCATGACGCATATTCTCATCGCAAATTACTACATGACGCTCGGAGGCTCTCAGCTCTCGGCCTTCTATTTGGGCAAGGAATTGTTGAAGCGGGATTATCGAGTATCATGCCTCGCCGGCAATGATGGACCGATGGTCGAGAGATACGAAGCCTCGGGCATACCCGTCCGCGTCTCGCCCGACGCCTTCAGCGAGCCCTCTCCGACCATCATCGAGAGCGTCGGCGCGGACATCGTCTATGCCAGCGCGGTGTCTTCCTTCAAGGTCGTCGAGGCCGCGCAGGATTTGAATGTGCCCGTGATCTGGCGCGTCCCTGGAAACGCCAGAGAGGAATACCCGACCCCGGGCGCGGACAATCTGGATTTCTCCCGCGCGTCCAAGGTGCTTTTCATTTCGGAGGACACGGCCAAGGCGCACAAGCACCTGGTGTCCAATCCCCGGTTCCAGGTCATCAGCAACGGCGTGGATCTGGAGGAATGCGACGCGTATCTGAAGATGCACGACAGAGCGGACAGCCGGAAGGCCCTGGACATTCCGCGTGACGCGTTCCTGTTCAGCATGGTCGGCAGCATCACCCCGAACAAGAACCAGATGATGTTCCTGAACGCGGCGGCGGAGCTCATCGAGCGCGATCCTCGCTCCGCGGTCCTGTTCGCGATTTTCGGCGATCGGGATTTCAGCGGCAGCGAGTACGTCGAGGAGGTGCGGGCGTTCATCGCAACGCGCGGCCATGGCCGGATCCGGCTCTTCCCCAAGCAGGAAGACGTGCTCGCGGTCTACCGCGCGTCCGATTGCGTGGTGATCTGCTCCTTCAGCGAAGGCATGCCGCGGGTGTCCATCGAAGCCGCGGCGATGCGGGTCCCCATCATCTCGACACCCGTCGGGGGCGTGCCGGATCTGGTCGAGCACGACGAGTCGGGCAAGCTCGTTCCCTTCAACGACGCGGGCGCGCTGCGAGACGCAATGCTCGGGCTGTTGGAGAGTGCCGACAGCGCCCGCGGCTACGCCGCGCGGGCATACACGACGATCGCCGCGAAGTACGACATCACCAAGATCGCCGCGATGCACGACCGCATCTTCAAAGAGATCCTCGCGAGCAAATCCAGGACTCTTCCCCGCACCGACGGCGCCCCGCTGCCGCCCCCGAAGCACGATTGGCCGGGGCAGGGCCGGCTTCGCCACTTGCCGAACCGCTGGCACGAAAGACGGGGACGATTCTGGGACCGCCGGCTGCTGGACATGGACGGGATCGTGTTCTTCGGAGACTCGATCATCGAGCAGTGGTACAACCCGCCGCGGTTTCCGAACATCAAGTCCGTGAACCGCGGCATATGCGGGGATACGTCGCGAGGACTGTTGTTCAGGCTCCGGGAAGACGTGCTGGATCTGGATCCGACGGCGGTCGTCATTCTCATCGGCATCAACGATCTGGATTGCGGGTCCACCCCGAACGACGTGTTCGAGAACCTCAAGGAGCTGGATGCCCTCATTCCGGTGCCGACGATCATCTGCCAGATCCCGCCCAGGCTTCCCATTCCAGACAAGTTTCCGAGAGAGATCATCGAGCTGAACCGCATGATCGCGGACCATTTCGACCACACGTGCGATATGTACACCCCGATGACCGACGACGGACGGTTCGTTCAGGACTTGTTCGAGGACGTCGTCCACCCCAATAGGAGCGGCTACAAGGTGATGGCGAGGGCCTTACGGCCGGCGATCACGGAGATCATGGAGGCGGAAGGCAAGCGTGATCCCGCTCGTCGTCTATTCCAAGCATAACGGCTACATCTCGGACCTCACGACACGCGCGAAGCTGCCGCTTCAGCTCGTCGAATTGCAGGAGCTCTACGATCCTTCCAGGCTCGCGAGTTACGTGGGCAAGCGGGTCGTCTTCATGCGCACCGGCTATGAGCACGAGCTGCACGCGGACACCTGTCGTAGGGCCGTGGACATCGAGAACACCTTCAAAGAGCACGGCGCCCGGATCGTCAATCCAGCCAGCAAGAACCTCGGCGCCCATCGGAAGGATCAGTGGTATCGGGAATTGCGGTTGCTGGGCGTTTCCGTCCCCACCTGCATCTCCAACCCCACGGCCTACGAGATCATGGCGGCCGTTTCCGCGGGCGAGCTGTCATTCCCGATAGTGTATCGCCTGGCCGACTCCGCCGTGGGAAGGGGAATGCATCTGGTGACGGACCGC
Organism: Binatia bacterium; assembly: GCA_041476145.1. Classification (GTDB taxonomy): domain Bacteria; phylum Desulfobacterota; class Binatia; order UTPRO1; family UTPRO1; genus DP-19. Next base: position 36,051 of record JBGOSW010000001.1, on the reverse strand, counting down.
GCGCACCTTTTCGACGTCCTGGCGCGGTTCCCCAAGGACAAACCGCTTCGCCGCCGCATCCGAGATGGGATCGGCCGGTGTCTCGCGAGCGCAGGCCTCATCGAACGCGTGCCGGAAGCCGAGAGGCCGTTCTACCGTTCGTCGGGCGAGCCGTACTATCGCACGGCCGCCGTGGAGTACGTGGAGGACCGGGTCGGCAAGTACTTCGCCAAGGTACGCCTGGTCGTCGTCGGCGGCAGGATCGACATGCAGGCCAGGGTGCTGAGCACGCACTGGATCAGCAACGTCACGCGGTACGCGACTGCGCCGAAAGACATGTTGGACCTGCAACGAACGCTCAACGAGGACTACGAAGTTCCCGCCCGCTTGAAGGAGGACGTGCTGAGGATCGGCCCCCTCATGGGCTTGGAATGCTACGCAGTCGACGCGCTGACGCCGGCCGACCGCGCCCCGGTGATCGTGGACATCAATCCGCTGTATTTTTTCATGGAATCCGAAGACGGACGCGATCCCGAGCACTATCGCGGACACTTCCACCGCCTCGCCGAGTATCTGCACGGTCTGCCGGTATGAAGGCGATCGCCTTTCCCGATTGGCAGAGACCGCCCGCACCAAGTAGACTCGTGGGCTCTCCGCGACAGCGGCGAGTCAAGGGATGTCCGACGACCGCAACCAACGAATCGCGCTGCTGAAGCGTCTCCTCACCGAGCGTATCCTCGTCCTCGACGGTGCCATGGGGACGTCCATCCAGCAGCTCGACTTGACCGCCGACGACTTCGGCGGCGCCGCGCTCGAGGGCTGCAACGAGAACCTCGTCCTCACACGCCCCGAGGTCATCCGCGGTGTTCACGAGCGTTTCCTCGCCGCCGGCGCCGACATCGTCGAGACCGACACCTTCGGCGCGACGCCGCTGGTCCTCGCCGAGTACGGCTTGGCGGCCGAGACCCATGCGATCAACGTCGCGGCGGCGCGCATTGCCCGCGAGGCCGCGGCCGCGTACTCGACACCGGACCAGCCGCGCTTCGTCGCCGGGTCGATGGGGCCGACGACCAAGACGATCTCGGTCACGGGCGGCGTCACCTGGGACGATCTCGCGGACCACTATGAGGCGCAAGCCGCCGGTCTGATCGAGGGCGGCGTCGACCTGCTCCTGCTCGAGACGACGCAAGACACGCTGAACGTGAAGGCGGGGCTCGTCGGCATCGACCGTGCGCAGGCGAAGCTCGGGACGGCGGTGCCGATCGCCGTCCAGGGGACGATCGAGGTCATGGGGACGCTGCTCGCGGGCCAGGACGTCGAGGCGTTCTACGTCTCGCTCGCGCACCGGGATCTCCTGTGGATCGGCCTCAACTGCGCGACCGGCCCCGACTTCATGACCGATCATCTGCGCACGCTCGCGGCGCTGGCGCGGTTTCCGGTGGCGTGCGTGCCGAACGCCGGCTTGCCCGACGAGAACGGGCGCTACAACGAGACGCCGCCGATGATCGCGTCCAAGGTCGGCCGCTTCGTGTCCGAGGGCTGGGTGAATCTCATCGGCGGCTGCTGCGGCACGGTCCCGGACCACATCGCCCTGCTCGCCGAGGTGGCGCGCGGCAAGACGCCGCGACGCATCCCCGACGTCCGTCGCTCCGCGGTCTCCGGCATCGAGACCCTCGTCATCGACGACGACACGCGGCCGGTGATCGTCGGCGAGCGGACGAACGTCCTCGGCAGCCGCAAGTTCAAGCAGCTCATCGCCGCGGATAAAATCGAAGAGGCGAGCGAGATCGGCCGCCTCCAGGTGCGTCGCGGCGCGCACGTCATCGACGTCTGCCTGCAGGATCCCGACCGTCCCGAGACCATCGACATGACGCGCTTCCTCGAGATGGTGGCCAAGAAGGTGAAGGTCCCCATCATGCTCGACTCGACCGACGCACGCGTCCTCGAGGAGGGCCTGAAGCGCACCCAAGGGAAGTCGATCATCAACTCGATCAACCTCGAGGACGGCGAGGAGCGTTTCCAGCGCGTGGTGCCGCTGGCGCGCACGTTCGGCGCGGCGCTCGTCGTCGGCTGCATCGACGAGGACAAAGCGCAGGCGCAGGCGGTGACGCGTGTCCGCAAGCTCGCGATCGCCGAGCGCTCGCATCGTTTGCTCACCGAGAAGTACGGCGTCGAGCCCGAGGACATCTATTTCGACGCGCTCGTGTTTCCGGTCGGGACCGGCGACCAGAACTACATCGGCTCGGGTGTCGAGACGATCGAAGGTATCCGGCTCATCAAGGAGAAGCTGCCGCGCTGCAAGACGATCCTCGGCGTCTCGAACGTGTCGTTCGGCCTGCCGGCGGCGGGGCGCGAGGTGCTGAACTCGGTGTTCTTGTATCACTGCGTCCAGGCCGGCCTCGACATGGCGATCGTCAACTCGGAGAAGCTCGAACGCTACTCGGAGATTCCGCCCGAGGAACGGGCGCTCGCCGAGAACCTCATCTGGTGGCGCGGCGACGATCCGATCGCGGCCTTCGCGGCGCACTTCCGCGAGCGCAAATCGAAGCAAACCGAAGAGGAGTGGAAGAAACTGCCGCTCGACGAACGTCTGGCGCGCTACATCCTGGTCGGCTCGAAGGAAGGCCTCTACGCCGACCTCGACGAGGCGCTGCGCGCCCGCCGGCCGCTCGAAATCATCAACGGTCCCCTCATGGCGGGGATGGACGAGGTCGGACGGCTGTTCAACGCCAATGAATTGATCGTCGCCGAGGTGCTGCAGTCCGCCGAGGCGATGAAGGCGGCGGTCGGCTACCTCGAGCCGCACATGGAGAAAGCCGAGACCTCGACCAAGGGGAAGATCCTGCTCGCGACCGTGAAGGGCGACGTCCACGACATCGGGAAGAACCTGGTCGAGATCATCCTCGGCAACAACGGCTATCGCGTCATCAATCTCGGCATCAAGGTGCCGCCCGACGACCTGGTGCGCGCCTATCGGGAGCACGCGCCGGACGCGATCGGCCTCTCCGGCCTCCTCGTCAAGTCGGCGCAAATGATGGTCGTCACGGCGCAGGATCTGGCGCGCGCCGGTATCGACTGTCCGATCCTCGTCGGCGGCGCGGCGCTCACCAACAAGTTCACGCGTACACGCATCGCACCCGAATACGCCGGCATGGTCGTCTACGCGCAGGACGCCATGACCGGCCTCGACCTCGCGAACCAGCTGCAAGACCCGGCGCGCCGCAGCGCGCTCGGCGAGCGTCTCGCGCGCGAATTCACCGCGTTGGCGGCGAGCGGCGCCCCCGCGGCGGCGCCCGCCGCGGGTCGCGCGTTCACCAAGGCCGTCCTTCGCCACGACTTTCCGATCCCGCAGCCGCCGGATCTCAAATTGCACGTCGTACGCGACTACGACCTCGATGCGATCTTCTCCTACATCAATCCGGTGATGCTCTACACGCGTCACCTCGGCTTCAAAGGGAAGTTCGCCGAGGCGCTCGCCGCCGGCGATGCGAAGGCGCGCGAGCTGCGGGCGGCGGTGGCGGCGGTCGAGGAGGAAATGCTGCGGCGGTCGGACATCACCGCCAAGGCGGTCTACAAGTTCTTCCGCGCGCAGAGCGACGGCGACGCGCTCCTCATCTACGGGCCCGAGGGCGACCGGCCGGTCGAGCGCTACGATTTCGGCCGCCAGGCAAAGGACGGCGGGCTCTGCCTCGCCGACTTCACGGCGCCCCGCGAGTCCGGCCGCACCGACTACGTGTGCATGTTCGCGACCACCGTCGGCCCCGGCGTGCGCGCCCTCGCCGACGAGTGGAAGGACGCGGGCGAGTACCTGCGCTCACACGTCTTGCAGGTGCTCGCGCTCGAGGGTGCGGAGGCTTTCGCCGAGCTGTTGCACGCCAAGATCCGTGAGATGTGGGGCTTCCCCGACCCACCCGACGCGACGAAGCAGGACCTCTTCAAGGCGAAGTATCGCGGTGTCCGGGTCTCGTTCGGCTATCCCGCCTGCCCGCGCCTCGAGGATCAGGTGCAGCTCTTTCGTCTCCTCGACGTCGAGCGGCAGATCGGGGTCCATCTGACCGAGGGCTTCATGATGGAGCCGGAGGGCTCGGTCTCGGCGTTGGTGTTCCATCACCCCGAGGCCCGGTACTTCAGTCTCACCCCGGAGGACACCGAGCAGCTCGAGCAGCGCGTCCGCGCCGCTCAGTCGTAAGTGCGGCGCCCGCCCCCGTCGGTGATCGTCGCGGCGGGTCTCGCCGCCGCGGTTCTGCTGCCGTTTGCGCAACTCGCATGGGCTCGCTTCATCGCCTTCGACGATCCGTCGTACGTGACGGCGAATCCCTACGTGCGCCAGGGGCTCACCGCTCGCGGAGTGCGATGGGCGTTCACCTCGACCGACCTGGCGAATTGGCACCCGCTCACGTGGCTCTCGCACATGCTCGACGTCCAGATCTTCGGCATGAACGCGGGCGGCCACCATCTCACCAGCGTCGTGCTGCACGTCGCCAATACGCTGCTGCTCTTCGTCGCGCTGCGCGCCATGGGGGCGGCCGACGGACGTAGCGCGCTCGTCGCCGTGCTCTTCGGCGTCCATCCGCTGCACGTCGAATCGGTCGCGTGGGTCGCGGAGCGCAAGGACGTCCTCAGCACGACGTTCCTCTTCCTCGCGCTCGTGGCATACGCCGCGTACGTGAAGCGACCGAGTGTCGGGCGATATGCGCGCGTCGCCGGCGCGTTCGTCCTCGGGCTCATGTGCAAGTCGATGCTGGTCACGTTCCCGTTCATCCTCCTGCTGCTCGACGTCTGGCCGCTGCGGCGTCTGGCGCTCGGCGGCACGGCGCGGCCGGCGGCGCTGGCGAGCGGCGACCGTGCGCTCGGACTGGCGCGTGCGCGTCCGGCCCACTTGCTCCTCGAGAAGCTGCCGCTCGTCGTCTTCAGCGTCGCCGTGAGCGTGATCACGCTCGGCGCGCAACGGGGTGCCATCGGCGTGATCGACGCTCCGCTCTCGCGCCGGGCCGCGAACGCCGCGCTCGCGTACGTGACCTATCTGCGGAAGATGCTGTGGCCCGTCGATCTCTCCTGTTTCTATCCGTATCCCAAGGAGTTGTCCTGGTGGGCCGTCGGCGCCGCCGTCCTCGTCCTCGCGGGCATGTCGGTCGCCGCGATCGCTCAGTGCCGGACGCGTCCGTACCTCTTCGTCGGATGGTTCTGGTTCGTCGGCATGCTCGTGCCGGTGATCGGGCTCGTGCAGGTCGGTGCCCAGGCGCTCGCCGACCGGTATACGTACGTCCCGCTCGTCGGCGTCTTCCTCGCGCTCGTGTGGGGGGCGAGCGACGTCTGTGCACGGTGGCGCGTTCGCCGCGGCTACCAATACGTGGCGGCGAGCGCGATCGTCGTCGCCTGCATGGCGTCGACGTGGTTCCAGGTGGCCCGCTGGCGAGACGGCGGCACGCTGTTCCGCCACGCGCTGGCGGTGACCCGGGACAACTACCTGGCGTCGTTCCAAGTCGGTGCCCAACTCGACACCGACGGCGATCTCGCGGAGGCGTCGCGCTACTATGCAGCGGCGCTGCGCATGAAGCCCGACTACGCCGACCCGCACAACAATCTCGGATTGATCCTCGCCAAGCAGGGGAACGCCGCCGCGGCGCTCGCCCACTACGACGTCGCGCTCGCCCTCGCACCCTTCTACGCCGACGCGCACTACAACCGTGGACTGCTGTTACAGAAGAGCGGACGCCTCGACGAGGCGCTGGAAGAGTATCGCCGCACGCTTGCCATCCGGCCGAGCGACGTGAAGGCGCACAGCAACCTCGGCGTGATTCTGCAAGCGCGCGGCGAGCTCGAAGAGGCGGAGACGCATCTGCTCGAGGCGGTGCGGCTCGAGCCCGGTCACGTCGCTGCGCACATCAACCTCGGTGTCGTTCTGTTCGCGCGCGGCGACCTCGACGGTTCGATCGCGCAATACACGGAGGCGCTGCGCCGCGACCCCGGCTCTCCCGACGCACACTACGACCTCGGCAACGCCCTCTTGCAGCGGGGCGATCGCGAAGGCGCGGTCGGGCACTACCACGAGGCGTTGCGTCTGAAGCCGGACTTCGCGGCGGCGGAGGAGATGCTGCGCCAGGTGCTCGATCCGCGGCCTCGTTGAGCCGGATCGATCGTCGCGCCTCGCGGGTGCCGCTGCGTCGCGGCGTCAGGCGCCGGCGGTGGCCGGGAGCCGTCGCGACCACGCGTAGAGCAGCGCGAGCGCGACGACGACGAGGCCGATCGAGAGACCGATCCAGAGGCCGATGATGCCGAGGCCCTGCCGGAAGCAGAGCACGTAGCCGATCGGCAGGCCGAGGAGCCAGTAGCCTCCGAGGTTCGCGATCATCGGCGTGCGGGTGTCGCCGGTGCCGCGCAGGGCGCCCGTCGCCACCACCTGGACGCCGTCGAAGAGTTGAAAGAGGGCGGCCACCCGCAGCAGCGCGACGCCGGTCTCGATGACTGCGGGGTCGTCGGTGAACGCGCGGAGGATCGCGCGCGGTGCGAGAACGAACGCGAGACCCGACGACAGCATCACGAGCGCGGCGATGGCGAGCGCGATCCATCCGGCGCGCCGTGCGCCGGCCACGTCACGGCGCCCGAGCGACTGCGCGACGCGGACGGCCGCCGCCGACGAGACGCCGAGCGGCACCATGAAGCTCGTCGCCGCGGTGTTGAGCGCGAGTTGATGGGCGGCGAGCGCGGTCGCGTCCAGCGTGGCGGCGAGCGTCGTCGCGCACGCGAACGCGCCGACTTCGAGCGACGTCTGGAGGGCGGCGGGAAGGCCGAGCCGCGCGAGCCGCGCGAGGCGCGCGAGCCGCGGGCGAAGCGAGACTCGAAAGAGTCCGGTCGTGTGCCGGCGCTCGCGCCAAACGACGTACGCCACGAGAGCGAGGAGCATGTAGACGCGCGAGGCCGTGGTCGCCCATCCGGCGCCCTCGGCGCCGAGCGCCGGCGCGCCCAGCTTTCCGAAGATGAGGATCCAGCCGGCGGCGGCGTTCACCAGGTTGGCGCTGACGATGGTCGCCGTCACCGGGAGCACGAGGCCGAGGCCTTGGAGGTAGCGCCGGAAAGCGGCGAAGAGCAGGAGGGGCAGGAGGCTCCAGAGCGTCGCGGCGAAGTACGGACGTGCCTGTGCGAGGACGCGCGGGTTCAGGCCTGCGTGCGCGAGCAGCGGTATCGCGGCGCAGGCGACGGCGGTGAGTGCGGCGGTCGCGACGACGCCGAGGTACATTCCGTCGATCAATGCCTCGTGCGCCGCGCGCGTCCGTCCGGCGCCGTGCGCGTGCGCCACCGTGTAGTCGAGGCCGAGAAGAAGCCCCATTCCGAAGATCGCGATGGTGAAGAAGAGATTGCCGCCGACGCTGACGGCTCCGATCGCCTCGGCGCCGACGCGGCCGACGAGCATCGTGTCGACGAGCCACATCGCCATCCAGCCGAGCTCGGCGATGACGACCGGCAAAGCCAGCCGCACGAGCGCGCGGAGCTCGGCGGCGCGGGCGCCGGGGACGCCGGCGGTGGTGGCGAGCGTGGCCATCGAAGGCGTGCGCACCTCAACGTCGGGTCGGTGCCGAATCCACCGCGGATCTCGCTGGGCGCGCGACGACGTCGATCGAACCGTTGGTCAGAAAAAGGACCCGGCCGCCGAGCGCGAGCGCGTCCGCGACCCGTCGGAGCACGCGCGCGGGACGCGGTACGAGTCGCTCGAGGCGCGCGAGGAAGAACGCGACGGTCACGTACTGACCCGCGGCGCGTACGGCGAGGACGTCGAAGCCGGCGGCGTCGAGCAGCGCGCGGACGCTGCGCGGGCTGTAGTAGCGGACGTGCTCCGGCGCCTTCAGCGACACCCAGCGGCGTCCCGAAACCCGCGCCAGCAGCGAGCGGATGTTCGGGGTCATCACGAGCAGGCGTCCGTCGGGCCGCAGGCGCGCGCGTACCGCGGCGAGAAAGGGCAGGGGCGCGACGACGTGCTCGAGCACGTCGAGCATCACGACGGCGTCGAACCGCCGACTCGGATCGATCGTCTCCACGGAGCCGACGTGCGCCTCGACGCCGCGCCCGCATGCTTGCTCGACGGCCCACGGGTTCGGGTCGACGCCGACGACGTGTGTCACACCGAGGCGACGCGCCTCGGCGAGGAAAAGCCCCGGACCGCAGCCGATCTCGAGGAGATCGTCGATCGGGCCGTACCGCAGCAGCATCGCGAGACGCGCGCGGAACGAACGCGCGTGTTGCGGGGCGTCGGCGACGTAGTCCGCGTAGCCGACACCGTCGCCCCTGCTGAAGTACGCCGACGAGGCATAGAGCGCGTTCAGCTCCGCGTCGGTCGGCAGCGGCGAGAGCTGTCCGAGCTGACAGCGCCGGCAGTAGAGCAGTCGGTGCGCTCCGAGGTCGTAACGCGCGCGTTGCGCGCCTCCGCAGAGGACGCACGCGTCGTCGGGCGGCGAAGGACGCGATCCGACCATGGTGCCGTGGCGGCGCGTCGGGGATCCGGCGCGCCGTCGATCTCTACCAGGAGCCCGCGCCCGCCCGCAACGAATCGGCGGCGTACGTGGCGCGGCGAAGGTACGCGCGTGAGGTGATGTAATTTGGGGGTTTTGGCCGCTCTTGCTACCCCGACGCAACGTGAGCAGACTCGACTCGTATGAGGCGGCCGACCATCGACAAGACGAAGATGCGGTTTTCGTTCACCTACGTCGCGGCGGCGCTGGCGCTCCTCTTCCTGTTGCAAGGCATCATCGGCAGCGCGCCGCCGGCAACGGTGCCCTACAGCCGCTTCCAGACCATGCTCGAGCAAGGGCAGATCGAGGAGGCGCTGATCGGCGCCACCAGCATCCGCTTCAAGCTGCGCGCCGACGCGCCGCTGCCCGACGACCTCCGCAAGATGATCGAGCGCGGGCAGCCGCTCGCCGCCCGCTGGACCGGCGCCGAACCGGATCGCCTCTTCGAGGTGAATCGCCTTCCGAACATCGACGACAACACCCTCCTCGAGCAACTCACGCAAAAGGGCGTCATCTTCGCCGGTCGGATCGAGAACACGTTCTGGCGTGATCTGTTGTTCGCGTGGATCCTGCCGATCGGGATCCTGATGGCGGTCTGGAGTTTCGCCGCCCGCCGCCTGACCCAAGGAGGGATCGGGCAGGCGCTCACGCTCGGCAAGAACCGCGCGCGGATCTACAGCGAGCAGGACATCAAAGTCCGATTCGACGACGTCGCCGGCATCGACGAGGCGAAAAGCGAGCTGCTCGAGATCGTTCAGTTTTTGAAGGAACCGGAGCGCTACCGGCTCCTCGGCGCGCAGATTCCCAAGGGAGTCCTCCTCGTCGGGCCGCCCGGGACCGGAAAGACGCTCCTCGCGCGCGCGATCGCCGGCGAGGCGGCGGTGCCATTCTTCTCGATCAGCGGCTCGGAGTTCGTCGAGATGTTCGTCGGCGTCGGGGCTGCACGCGTCCGGGATCTCTTCGAGCAGGCGAAGACGAAGGCGCCGTGCATCGTGTTCATCGACGAGCTCGACGCGGTCGGCAAGTCGCGCAGCGCCGCGCCCGCCGGCTTCGGGCGTCACGACGAGCAGGAGCAGACGTTGAACCAGCTGCTGGTCGAGATGGACGGCTTCGATCCCTCGGGCGGCGTGATCCTGCTCGCGGCGACGAACCGGCCCGAGGTGCTCGATCCCGCACTGCTGCGCGCCGGCCGTTTCGATCGCCGCATCGTCGTCGACATGCCGGATCTACGCGGCCGGGTGAAGATCCTGCAGGTGCACCTGCGCAAGGTGCGCTATGCGTCCGGGCTGAACGTCGAGACGATCGCGTCGCGGACGCCGGGATTCTCGGGCGCCGATCTCGCGAATCTCGTGAACGAAGCCGCGTTGCTGGCGGCGCGGCACGGCAAGCAACACGTCGAGCAGGCGGAGTTCGAGGAGGCCGCCGACCGTTTGACGGCCGGCATCGAGCGCCGCAGCCACGTCCTCTCCGACGCGGAGAAGAACATCGTCGCGCATCACGAGGCCGGGCACGCGATCGTGGCGGCGCTGGTGCCGAACGCGGATCCCGTACACAAGATCACGATCATCCCGCGCACGCTCGGCTCGCTCGGCTACACCATGCAGCTGCCGGTGGAGGAGCGCGCCTTGCAGAGCAAGCCCGAGCTCGAGGATCGGCTGGCGGTGCTGCTCGGCGGGCGCGCGGCGGAGGAGCTGGTCTTCGGCCGCGTCACCACCGGCGCCCACAACGACATCGAGCATGCGACGCAGATCGCGCGCCACATGGTGTGGGAGTTCGGGATGAGCGACAAGATCGGCCCGCTGAGCTTCGTCACCCCGGACCGCGGCCGGTACGTGCGCGGCGTCGACGGTCTCGCCGGCCGTGATCTGCCGGTCAGCGAAGCGACCGCCGAGATGCTGGATGCCGAAGTCGCCGTGCTCGTCCGCCGTGCGCATGCGCGGGCAGGTGAGCTGCTCGCGACGAACCGTGCCGGGCTGGAGCGTTTGGCGGCCGTCCTTCGCGAGCGCGAGTCGCTCGAGGGCGAGGACCTGAAGCGCGTCCTCGCCGACGCCGTGTCGACACCCGACGCCGCAGCGAGCGCCGCGGCGCCGTCCGCCGCCGCGCCGCCGCAGGGGCGGCGTGCCGCCAGCTGAAGACGTCGCCGCGACCGCAGCGGCCGACCGGACGGCGTGCCGGCCGGAGCGCGGTGCGGCGCGCTCAGCTCCGCGCCGGCGCGCCGAGCGGCTCGATGTGTAACGGCGGCGGCTCGAACGCGACCAGGTCCTGGAACTGCCGGCGGAACTCGTCCAACGAGACGTGCGCCGTCGCCGCGAACTTCGCGAGCTCGTGCGGATCTTCGAAGTCGTCCCGGCGCAAGCGGAGCATGTAGCGCCGCGCGATCGCGTACCGCGTCGAGGTGACGTCGACGAGACGGACGCGTGCGCGGCCGGTGGCGGTGTCGAGAAGCTCGGCGAACGGGATCGGGACGAACCGGCCGCCCTGCATCGAGATCATGACCGCGTTGCCGCCGGCGAGCAGGTACTTCGCCGCGCAGTACCCGAGGTCACGGGTGTACTCCATGTCGAAGGGGATCGGGTCGGCGCAGCGGAGCTCGTAGCCGATGTTCTTGGCGACGATCGTCTCCTTCAGGCCGAACTCCCGCAACCGGGCCTGGACGGCGTGCTTCAGGATCTCCCCGAGGTCGACTTCGGCGATGCGTACGTTGCCGTGTGCGTCGCGCTCGACGTCGTCGAGATGCGCGAGATCCGCGGGATCGATGCCGAGGACCACGCCCTCGGCGATCACCGCGATGCCGTCGCGGCGGCCGTTGCTGAGACGCTTGATGATCGCGCCGACGAGCGTATCGACGATCGCCTTCAGCTTGACGCGCTCAACGCCGAACTCCTCCGGGATCAGCGTCAGGGTGGCTCCCGCCGCCTTGCCGATGCCGAGCGCCAGGTGCCCGGCCTTGCGGCCCATGGTGATGATGAAGTACCAGCGCGAGGTCGTCTTCGCGTCGACCATCAGGTTCTTCACGATCTCGACGCCGTAGTGCCGCGCCGTCTGGAACCCGAAGGTGTCGACCTGCGGCGGCAGGTCGAGATCGTTGTCGATCGTCTTCGGGACGTGCACGACCCGGATGCGTCCCGCCGAGCACTCCTCGAGCCGCATCGCCGAGAACGCCGTGTCGTCGCCGCCGATCGTGATCAGCTGCGAAACGTTGAGCCGCAGGAGCGAGATCACGGTGTTCTCGAGGTGCTGCGGGTCGAGCGTCGGATTGGCGCGCGCGATGCCGATGTACGAGCCGCCGCGGAAGTGGATGCGGCTCACCTCGTCGATCCCGAGCATGTGCACGTGATCGATGTCGCCGTGCATGATCCACTCGAACCCGTCACGAATGCCGAGGACGTCGACGCCCTCGAGATTGCTGCGGATCGTGGCGGCGCCGATGACGCTGTTGATCCCCGGCGCCGGCCCGCCGCTGACGAGGATCGCGAGATTCTTGCGTTCGCTCACGATGTCGTCGGGAAGAGCACGGCGGCCTCGCTCAACTACCCGGCACGATCTTGAACACCTCACCGCCCTGATCGACGACGTAGAGCTCACCGCGGGCGTCCTCGCCGAACGACGTCACGCTGTCGATCGTGAGGCCCCCGGGCGGATCGACGTCGGCGGTGCGGTCGGCGAGATTCTGCGCGTCGCCGCCGCTCACGCCCTTGAAGGTGCGAACGAACGCCGTGCAGTAATCGGAGTAGAAGTAGGTGCCGCGGAGATCCGGCAGCGCGCATCCGCGGTACACGTAGCCGCCGGTGATCGAGCAGCCCTGTCCGTGATCGTACTCGAGGACCGGCATGGTGAAGCCGGTCGGCGGACTCGGGCAGGCGGGATCGGGGTCGGGCTCGAAGCAGTGTCGTGCCTCGAAGATGTCCCACCCGTAGTTGAGGCCGCCGGTGCCGGCGGGCTGTACGTCGACCTCTTCCCAGGCGTTTTGCCCGACGTCGGCGGTGTAGAGCTCACCGGTCTGGCGGTCGAAGCTGAACCGCCACGGATTGCGTAAGCCGTAGGCCCAGATGAGGTCGAACGGATCCCCGGCGCCGGGGAAGGGGTTGCCGGCCGGCCTCGTGTAGTAGGGCGGCGTCTCGACGTCGACGTCGAGACGGAGCTGCTTGCCGAGCATCGTCATCAAGTCTTGGCCGCTCTCGAGCGGATCGCCGCCGCCGCCGCCGTCGCCGGTGCCGGCGTAGAGGTAGCCGTCAGGTCCGAACTGCAGCTGACCGCCGTTGTGGTTGCCGGCGAACTGGTGATTGATCGTGAGCAGAATCTTCTCGCTGGTGTCGTCGGCGAGGTCGGGGTTGCCGCTGACTTGGTAGCGGGCGATCCTGATGTCGCCGTCGGTGTCGCTGTAATACACGAAGAACCGTCCGTTCGTCTCGTAGTCCGGATGGAACGCCATGCTCAGGAGCCCTTGCTCACCGGAGAAGTTCACCTTGCTCTCGATGGCGAGGAACGCCGTCGGCAGTAAGATGCCGTTCTTGATGATGCGGATCCGGCCGCCCTGCTCGACGACGAAGACGCGGTTCGGATCGAGGCGGGGCGCGGTGACGAAGAGCGGGCTGGAGAGACCGGAGGCGACGCGCACGGACACGATGCTCGTGCCGGCGACGCTCGGTACCCCGGCGCAGATCGCCGACGTATTCTCGAGCTGGCACGTGTCGGAGCAGCCGTCGCCCGACATCGTGCCGCCGTCATCACACTCCTCACCGGACTCGACGCTGCCGTTGCCGCAGACCGGCGGGGTCAGCGTGCACGAGACGGGCGGCGGCGCCTTCTTCGCGCTCACCTTGCCGATTTGATTGCGCATGAAGGTGGTGAACTCGGCGCAGTAGACGTCGCCGCCGACGGTGAAGCGGGCCCTGATCGGGCCCTGCGGTTGGGTCACCTGATACGGCCACGCGCTCCCTTTGCCGCCCACCCCCAAGCTGCCGCCCTTCGGGCCCGCCTTGAAGACGATCTTTCGCACGCCGGTGGAGGCGTTGAAGTCGAGATAGCGGTATCCCCTGCTGCCGGGAGGTCTGCCGAGGCCGGTCCAGAACGCCGGGTCGAGTGCGATCACGCCCGAGGAACCGTCGCCCGGGTTCTCGCCCGAGATCTCGAGCGTGGCGCCGACGCTGCGCGGATCGGCGCTGGTGGTCGGATCGATCGCGAAGTCGCGCGTTGCGGCGAACACCACCTTCCGCCGTGCGGCGTTCGTGGGCGGATCGGCGATACCCAAGCGATCGCCCTCGATGGGGCGATCCACCGCGAACGACGAAGTGGCGACCAGCGCGACAACGAGGGTGGCGAGGCGAAAAAAACGCGGCACGGGAAATCCTCCCACCCAGGACTCTAATGAACTCGATCATCCGGCGTCAATCACTCGTCGCTAGCCGGCGGCGCCCGATCGGCAAAATTCGGCCGGCGCGAACGGCGCCACACGCCACGCCATGCGATGCGCGGCGGCAAGGGACGTGCCGCTTACGACTCCCCGAAGGAGACGCCGAGATCGCGCGCGACCTCGAGCAGGTAGTAGTCGGGGGGAACGCGGCGCAGCGCCCCGACGGCGTCGGCGATCGGCACCGCGACGATGTGCGAGCCCTGCAGCGCGACCATGGCGCCGAAGCAGCTCTTCTCGACCAGGCCCACCGCCATGGTGCCGAAGGCCGTCGCCAGCACGCGATCGGTGTTCGTCGGAGGGCCGCCGCGCTGCAAATGACCGAGGACGACGCAGCGGGCCTCCTTGCCCGTGCGTCGCTCGAGCTCCGAGGTGATCATCGCGCCGATGCCGCCGAGTTTTGCCTCGCGATCGCGCTCCAGCGTCGCCCGCACCTCGCCGCCGGCGGGTGCCGCGCCTTCCGCCACCACGACCATGGTGAAGTGCCGGCCGGCGGCCTCGCGGGTGCGCACCGTGCGCGCGGCTACGTCGAGGTCGAACGGGATCTCGGGGATGAGAATCACGTCGGCGCCGCCGGCGATGCCGCCGTAGAGTGCGATCCAGCCGGCGTGGCGTCCCATGACCTCGAGCACCATGATGCGCCGGTGGCTGTATGCGGTCGGGTGCAGCCGGTCGAGCGCCTCGGTGACCATCGCGACCGCGGAGTCGAAGCCGAAGGTGAAATCGGTCGCGGAGAGATCGTTGTCGATCGTCTTGGGGATGCCGACCACGGGGATGCCCGCCTGCGCGAGCTGAAGCGCGATCGTCAGCGAACCGTCACCGCCGACGCACACCAGCGTGCTCACCGCGAGCTGGTGCATGGTCGCGCGCACGCGCTCGACGAGCGATGGGTCGAGCGCGCGCGGCGTGCCGAGCGCGGTCTTGACGGTGAAACTGCCACGGTTGCTGGTGCCGAGGATGGTGCCGCCCCGGCCGAGGATCCCGGCCGTGTTCACGTGGTCGAGGACGACCGCGGTCTCGGGATGCAGCAAGCCGTCGAATCCGTCGCGGAAGCCGACGACGCGCATACCGCGGCGGGTTGCGGCGCGGTGTACGGCGCGGATGACGGCGTTCAAGCCGGGTGCGTCGCCGCCGCCGGTGACGATCCCGATCGTCGTCGCGGCGGCGCGTGCGGCGCGGTCAGCGCGATCCTCCATCCGGACCCCCCAGGTAGATCTGCTCGGTGTACTGCCGCAGCATGCGGTGGGTGTTGAAGAACGGCAACATGGACCGCATCGACGCGCGTATGCGCGCGAGCCAACCGACGGGAATGCCGCGCGCGTCGCGCTCGTAGAAGAGCGGTACGACTTCACGCTCCAGCACCGTGTACAGCGCCTCGGCGTCGGCGTCGTCCTGCGTCTTCGGGTTGCCGTCGAGATGGTCGCCGACCGGCCAGCCGTTGTCGCCGGCGTACCCTTCGATCCACCAGCCGTCGAGCACGCTGACGTTGAGGCCGCCGTTGGCGATCACCTTCTGCCCGCTGGTGCCGCTCGCTTCGAGCGGACGGCGTGGCAGGTTGAGCCAGACGTCACAGCCCTGGACGAGCCAGCGCGCGAGCGCGACGTCGTAGTTCTCGAGGTAGACGATCCGTCCGAGGTGCTCGACCGGCTGACGCACGCGCGCCAGCTCTTGGAGCGTGCGCTTGGCTTCGTTGTCGAAGGGGTGCGCCTTGCCCGCGAGCACGAACTGGAGAGGCCGGTCGGTGTCGATGAGCCGTACCATGCGGGCGGGATCGTGGACGATCAGGCTCAGGCGCTTGTACGTCGCCATGCGGCGCGCGAAGCCGACGGTCAGCACCCCCGGATCGAGAAGGGCGTCCGCCGCGGCGATGAACCGCTCGTCTTCGCCCTTGCGGACGCGCGTCGCGTGCGCGTGTGCGCGCACGGCGGCGACGAGGTGGCGCCGTAGCTGGTTGCGGAGCTCCCAGAGCTCCTCGTCGGGAATGGCGTCGATGCGCGCCGGAAGCTCCGGATCGTCGAGGCGCGACTCCCACGCGGGACCGAGATGCTCGGTCAGCAGCGCGCGCGCCGCGGGCGCCGTCCACGTCGGTACGTGGATGCCGTTGGTCACGTGGCCGATCGGAACGGCATCGGGCTCGTGGTGCTTCCAGAGGTCGCGCCAGATCTCGCGACACACTTCGCCGTGCTTGCGGCTCACCCCGTTCGTGGAGCGCGCGAAGCGCATCGCCAGCGGCGTCATGCCGAAGGGCTCCCAGGCGTCGTCCGGTCGGCGGCGCCCGAAATTCAAGAGGGTGGCGCGCGAGATCTCGAGATCCGTCCAGTAGTCGGCGAGAAACGTGTCGACGAGCTCGACGCCGAACACGTCGTGGCCGGCGGTGATCGGCGTGTGCGTGGTGAACACGCATTGCGCGCGCACGCGCGCCGTGGCCTCCTCGAGCTCCATGCCGGCCGCGAGCTGCTCGCGTAGCAGCTCGAGGGTGAGGAACGCGGAGTGCCCCTCGTTCATGTGAAAGACCGCCGGCTGCACGCCGAGCGCGCGCAGCGCGCGCACGCCGCCGATGCCGAGCGTCAGCTCCTGCACCAGACGAGTATCCTGGTTGCCTCCATAGAGATGCCCGGTGATCCAGCGGTCGCGCTCTTCGTTGTCGTCGCGATCGGTGTCGAGGAGGTAGAGCGGCACGCGACCGACCTGCACCCGCCAGATGCCGACGTACACCGTCCGGTGCGCGATCGAGATCGTCACCGAGAGCGGCGCGCCGTCGGTGCCGACGACGCGCTCGATCGGGAGCGCCGCGACGTCGATGTCGACGTAGCGCTCGTTTTGCCACGACGAGCGATCGAGATCCTGCAGGAAGTAGCCCTGCCGGTAGAGGAGCCCGACCGCGATCAGCGGTACACCGAGGTCCGACGCCGACTTCAGGTGGTCGGCCGCGAGCACCCCGAGACCGCCGGCATAGATCGGCAGCGACTCGTGGATCGCGAACTCGGCCGAGAAGTACGCAACCGGTCGCTCGGCCGTGAGGCGTGGCGCCAGGCCCTCGGCCCACGGTGACGGCGCCCTCAGCTCGGCGGCGAATCGTGCCAGCAGGTCACGCGCGCGGGCGCGAAACCGCGGATCGACGTCGAGCTCGGTCAGCCGGGCAAGGGGAGTGGTGTCGAGGAGTCGGCGCGGATTGTGGCCGGCCTCTTCCCAACGCGAGGGACTGATGTCGCGGAAGAGCTCGGGCCCGTCCGGCTGCCAACTCCACCAGTAGTTGCAGGCCAAGGTGCGAAGCTCGCGAAACAGCGGGGGATAGATGCCGGAGTCGAGTCGATCCAGGGCGCCGTCCATGCCGCTCGACACTAGTGAGGCCAGGTCGGATCCGCAACGTCCAAACGGCGGCGAATCCTCAGCGCGTGACGCGCTCCGGACGTCCGGACCAACTCCAGGCGACACTCGTCCGGCTGACGCCGAGGAGCAGGCCCGAGAGCGCCTTCGGGTGCACGAAGAGCGTGTCGGTGGCCGGGCCGAACGGCGCCGCCGACCAATCGCGCGGCGCGTGCTCCTCGAGACGGGCGATGATCGGACGGAGATCCGGTGCCTCGGCGAAGCACATGTAGAGGCACTCGCCGCGCCTCGCGAGGAAGCGTCCCATGGTTTTTGCGCCGTCGTAGGGAGTCACGCACTCGATGCGGTCGAGGCGCGCAGCGGGATCGAACATGGTGAGGACGCCGCGATAGCCGAACGCGGCGCTCTCGATCGGGCAGAAGCGCTCGGGTGCGAGGCCGAAGACGTCGGCGTAGCGTGCGCTCGCGGCGGCGTAGTCGGTCACGAGGTTCGTGACCTCGTAGAGGTGGCTCACGAGTCCGACGGGGGAGCGCTCGCGGAGCGGCGAGACGACGCAACGGAGGCCGTGATCGCCGCTGGCGGCGGGGGCGAGAAGGAGCTGCTCGCCGGCCTCCACGAAGGAGATCGCGCCCGCCACCAAGCGCGCGCGCAGCGCCGCGACGGACACCGTCGCGAACCCGGCGGCGAAGAGTCCGGGTCCGAAGCGCCGCAGGTGCGTGTCGACGGGGCCGGTGCCGTCGGGCTCCAGAAGCTCGATCGCCGACGTGCCGACGGCGAGCGTCGCGCGCCGCGTCGCAAGCGGGGTGATCGCGTCCTCGTCGACGATCTCGGCATCCAGGAGCCGGCGCAAGGCGTCGGCCGCGCCGGTCCGGTCGACGACCGCGATCTGTACTCGATCGATGCGCGCCAGCACACTCTCACTTTCCACGGGCAGATTCCTATGGCAACGAGCACCCGGCCTCGACTAGAATCGTCGTCTCATCGCATTCGGCCGCGGCGTGGTGTCGCGCCCGCGGTCCGTGAAAGGAGAGGCGTCATGGCACAACCCAGCATGCAGTCCTCGTATCCGGGGGTGCACTCCGAGGTACGGCAATTCATCGGCAAACGATCGCGGCGGATGCTGATCGACGGCAAGTGGGTGGAAGCGGCGTCCGGGGAGACCCTCACGACGTACGACCCCGCCACGGAGGAGCCGCTCTGCGACGTGCCCGCCGGCGACAAGGAAGACGTCGACCGCGCCGTACGCGCCGCGCGCCGCGCCCTCGAGAGCGGCCCGTGGCCGCGGATGACGGCGTCCGAGCGCGGACGCGCGATCTGGAAGCTCGCCGACCTCATCGAAGCGCGCAGCGAAGAATTCGCGCAGCTCGAGACCCTCGACAACGGCAAGCCGCTCGCGGTCGCGCGCGTCGCCGACATCCCGCTGGTCGTCGATCACTTCCGCTACTACGCCGGCTGGGCGACCAAGATCGAGGGCGAGACGATTCCGGTCTCCATTCCCGGGCAGCGCGTCCTCACGTATACGCGTCGCGAGCCTGTCGGCGTCGTCGGGCAGATCATCCCCTGGAACTTTCCGCTGCTGATGGCGGCGTGGAAACTCGGCGTCGCGCTCGCCTGCGGCAACACCGTCGTGCTGAAGCCGGCCGAGCAGACGCCGCTTTCGGCGTTGCGTCTCGGCGAACTGCTCGAGGAGGCGGGTTTTCCGCCCGGCGTCGTCAACATCGTCACCGGCTTCGGCGAGACCGCGGGCGCCGCGATCGCGTCGCATCCCGACGTCGACAAGGTCGCGTTCACCGGCTCCACGGAGGTCGGCCATCTCATCATGAAGGCCGCAGCGACCAGCAACCTGAAGCGCGTGTCGCTCGAGCTCGGTGGCAAGTCACCGAACATCGTCTTCGCCGACGCCGACCTCGACGAGGCCGCTGCCGGCGCCGCCAACGCCATCTTCTTCAACCATGGCCAGTGCTGCTGCGCCGGCTCGCGCCTGTTCGTCGAGCAGAAAGTCTACGACAAGCTGATGCCGCGGCTCATCGAGTACTCGGAGAAGATCAAGATCGGCCCCGGCATGGATCTGTCTTCCGAGATGGGTCCGCTCGTCTCCTCCGAGCAGTTCCAACGCGTGAACGGCTTCTTGAACGCCGGTCGCAAGGAAGGCGCCAAGGTCGCGACCGGCGGCGGTCGCCCGAAGCAGTTCGACAAGGGCTACTTCGTCGCGCCGACGGTCTTCACCGACGTGAAGCCGGAGATGAAGATCATCCGTGAGGAGATCTTCGGGCCGGTGGTCTGCGCGATCCCGTTCAAAGATCCCGACGAGGTCCTCGCCGCCGGTAACGACACCACCTACGGCCTCGCCGCCGCAGTATGGACGCGCGACATCAGCAAGGCGCACCGTCTCGCCGAGAATCTCAAGGCCGGGACGGTCTGGATCAACTGCTACAACATGTTCGACGCGGCGGCGCCGTTCGGCGGCTACAAGCAGAGTGGGTTCGGGCGCGAGATGGGGAAGGCAGCGCTCGAGCTCTACACGCAGATCAAGACCGTCTGGGTGAACCTCGGGGCACACTGACCCGTTGCGAGTCCGGGACGAGCGCCGGGTGCGCGCGGAGCCGTAGACTTCTCTTCCGCCTCCGCGAGCATCCCCCTCGCTTGCCCCGCACATGCCGCGCTGCGCTCTTCCAAAACTCGCGCGGTTTGCGTAGGGTGACGGCCGTCCTCAGGTACCCCGTTCGTCGTCCGAAACCGCATCACTCGAAGGAGAGCATCCATGCATGAAGCCGTGATCGTCGCCAGCGCTCGAACCCCGCTCGGCAAGTCGTTCCGCGGAGCCCTGAACGCCACCCGTCCCGACGACCTGGCGTCGGCCGCCATCAAGGGCGCGCTCGCGCAAGTGCCGCAGCTGCCGGTCGCGGAGATCGAGGACATCATCTGCGGCTGCGGGTTGCCGGAAGGTCCCTCGGGGATGAACGTCGCGCGCGTGGCGGCGCTCGGCGCGGGTTTGCCGGAGACGATCGCGGCGACGACCGTCAACCGCTTCTGCTCGTCGGGCCTGCAAGCGATCGCGATGGCGGCGCATCAGATCATGCACGAAGGCGCGAGCGCTGCGATCGGTGCCGGTACGGAGTCGATCTCGATGGTGCAGGGCCAGCAGAACATGAACAACCTGGTGAACGGCAAGGTGCAGGAGATGTGGCCGGGCATCTACATGGGCATGGGCCAGACGGCGGAGGTCGTGGCCGAGCGCTACAAGATCTCGCGTGAGGATCAGGATCGCTACGCGCTGCTCAGCCAGCAGCGCACCGCGGCGGCGCAGCGCGATGGGAAGTTCAAGGACGACATCATCCCGATGCGGGCGCAGAAGGCGGTCAAGGGACCGGACGGCAACCTGACGTTCGAAGACGTCGAGATCTCGCAGGACGAGTGCAACCGCCCCGACACGACGCTCGAAGGGCTCGCGAAGCTGAAGCCCTCCTTCAAGGAGGACGGTACGGTGACGGCGGGAAACGCCTCGCAGCTTTCCGACGGCGCTTCCGCGACCGTCCTGATGTCGCGCGAGCGCGCCAAGGAGCTCGGCATCGCGCCGCTCGGCATCTTCCGCGGCTTCGCGGTCGCGGGATGCCGGCCCGAGGAGATGGGCATCGGGCCGGTCTTCGCGGTTCCGAAACTCTTGAAGCGCCACGGTCTCACGATGAAAGACATCGACATCGTCGAGCTCAACGAGGCGTTCGCGTCGCAGCTCCTCTATTGCCAGCGCCAGCTCGGGATCCCCGACGAGAAGCTGAACCCGCTCGGCGGTTCGATCTCGATCGGTCACCCCTACGGGATGACGGGCTCGCGCATGACCGGCCAACTGCTGCGCGAGCTGCGGCGCCGCAAGAAGCGCCTCGGTCTGGTGACGATGTGCATCGGCGGCGGGATGGGGATGGCGGGTCTCTTCGAGGCGTGTTGACGCGCTTCGCGGCACGACGTCGACGTGCCGCGAGCAGACGCGCCGCGGACACGTGGCCGAGCCGCTGATCACGCTGCGAGACGTTTCGCGCTGGTACCGGCGCGGCGTCGACGTCGTGCACGCGCTCGAGCACGTGTCGCTCGCGATCGAGGGCGGCGTCTTCGCCGCCCTCATGGGGCCGTCGGGGTCCGGCAAGTCGACGCTGCTCAATCTCCTCTCGGGCATCGACCGACCGAGCGCCGGCGAAGTGTGGGTCGCCGGTCGGCGCTTGAACGACCTCTCGGAGGACGAGCTCGCGCATTGGCGATCCCGTCACGTGGGGTTGATCTTCCAATTCTACAACCTCATTCCGGTGCTGTCGGCGCAGGAGAACGTCGAGTTGCCGCTCTTGTTGACGGCGTTCGGACGCGGCGAGCGCGCGCGCCGCGCGGCGACGGCGCTGCGCGTCGTCGGTCTCGCGCCGCGCGCGCGCCACGTCCCGAGCGAGCTCTCCGGCGGCGAGCAACAACGGGTCGCGATCGCGCGTGCGCTCGTTGCCGACCCCGACCTCATCATCGCCGACGAGCCGACCGGCGACCTCGACGCCCGCAGCGCCGACGAGGTCCTCGGCATCCTGCGCGATTTGAGCCGCGAGCTCGCGAAGACGGTCGTCATGGTGACCCACGACCCGCGCGCCACGCGCTGGGTCGACGTCGTATTCCACCTCGACAAAGGCGTATTGCTCGGGACCGAAGGCAACGACGTGCGGGAGCGACCGCCGGCGCGCGGCGGTGCGGCGTGAAATTCCTGCCCCTCATCCTGCGCAACCTCGTGCGCAACAAGCTCCGCACCGCGCTCACCGGCGGTGCCATCGGCCTCGCGGTATTGCTGGTGTGCTTCTTCCTCACCATGCCGGCGGGGATCGACGTCTTCCTGTCGCAGATCGCGAGCAACGTCCGCATTTCCGTGCACCACAAGAGCGGCCTCGTCTACCAGATGCCGTTCGCGTACGTGAACAAGATGCGCGCGGTGCCGGGAGTCGTCGGCGCCGACGGCGTCACGTGGTTCGGCGGCGCGTTCGAGGAGGAGGGCCACGTCACCTTTCCGAGCTTCGCGATCGAGCCCGAGCACGTCGCCGCCGTCTGGCCCGACTACGAGATCGACCGGACCGCTCTCGAACGCTTTCGCCGCCATCGCGACGGCGCCATCGTCGGCCGCCAGACCATGGAGAAGTACGGCTGGCGGGTGGGGCAGGAGGTGACGTTGCGGAGCACGGTGTGGCCGGTCTCGCTCACGTTCCGCATCGTCGGCGAGATCCCGAACGCGCGCGCGCCGCTCTTCTGGTTCCAACGCGAGTATCTGGCGCAGGCGATGCAGGCGCGCGGCGTGTCGCTCGACATCGTCGGGATCGTGTGGGTACGGGTGGCCGATCCCGCGCTCGTCGACGGCGTGATGGCGCACTTCGACGCGATGTTCCGCAACAGCGTCGCGGAGACCTCGGCCGAGACCGAGAAATCGTTCTTCACGAGCTTCTTCGGCTCGCTGCAGGGATTCGTGACGATCATTCTCCTGGTGACCGGCCTGGTCGCGCTCTGCGTGCTCTGCATCGCCGCCAACACCGCGAGCATGGCGGTGCGCGAGCGCGCGCGCGAGATCGCGATCCTGCGCGCCATCGGTTTCGGCCGCCGGCTCATCTTCACGACGCTGGTCGCGGAGTCGACGATCCTCGCCACCGTCGCCGGCGGCAGCGGTGCGCTCCTCACCTACGCGTTCACGGCGGCGGTGAAGACGACGACCGGCGGTTGGAATGCCGAGCTCGGGCCGCTCTCGGGCTTCCTCGTGAGCCCGGGGATCGTCGCCGAGGGCGTCGGCCTCGCCGTCGTCGTCGGATTCGTCGCCGGCATCGCGCCCGCCTACGGCGCCGCGCGCAAGTCCGTGGCGACCAGCTTGTGGGACGTCTTCTGATGGGTCTGCCGCTCTCCTATGCCGTCCGCAACGTGCGCGCGCGTCTCGGGCGTACGGCGCTCACGATCGGCGTCATCGCGCTCGCGGTGACCGCCACCTCGGTGTTCCTCGCGCTCATCACCAGCATGAAGCACACGCTGGTCGCGAGCGGCTCGCCGGACAACCTGATCGTGCTGCGCAAGGGCTCGGACAGCGACGGCTCGAGCATGCTCTCGCTCGAGGCGTTCCAGGCGATTCGTTTTCTCGACGGCGTTGCGCGCCTTCCGGACGGCACGCCGCTGGCGTCGCCGGAGATGGTGCTGCAGCCGTTCGCGCGGACGCGTGCCGGCGGACGCGAGAACGTGCTGGTGCGCGGCGTCGAGCCGGTGGCGCTCGCGGTGCACGACGAGGTGCGGATCGCCGAGGGGCGAATGTTCCATCCGAGCGAAGGCGAGATCGTCGTCGGCCGCGGCGTCGCCGGCCGCTACGCCGGCGCCGAGATCGGCTCGGAGCTTTTCATCGGCCGTCACAACTGGCGCGTCGTCGGCATCCTGGAGTCGGGCGGGTCGTCCTTCGAGAGCGAGATCTGGGGCGACGCCCGCGACCTCGCGCGCGACGCCACCCGACACTTTCCATACTCGGGCATTCGTCTGAAGCTCGCGCCCGGCGCCGATCGCGGCGCGCTCGTCGAGCGCATCGAGAGCGACCCGCGCTACACGCTGCAAGCGACGCCGGAAGTCGAGTACTACGCGGAGCAGGCGAAGAGCGCGGGAACGTTGTACGTGCTGCTCGTGATCCTGGCGATCCCGATCGGCATCGCCGCGGGCTTCGGCGCCGCCAACACGATGTTCGCCGCGGTGCAGAGTCGAACGATCGAGATCGGGACCTTGCGCGCGCTCGGCTTCTCGCGCGGCACCATCCTGCGCGCGTTCGTCGTCGAGTCGTTCGTGCTGTCATTGGTCGGCTTCGTCGTCGGTGCGGTCGGCACCATGCTGGTGGCGGTCGTCCTGCGCGTCGCTCTCGGTGGCATCGCCTTCGGCGCGCAGACCTTCACCGTCAACGTCGTCACTTTACGCGTGAGCGCGAGCGACCTCGGAGTCGCGCTCGTCTTCGCGAGCGTGATCGGACTTGCCGGCGGCCTGCTGCCGGCGTGGCACGCGGCGAGTATGCGCCCGGTCGAGGCGCTGCGGAAGGCATGAGCACACCCCGTCCGAACGAGCGCGAGGAGCGCCTGCGAAGCGAGCTGGCGTCGCTGCGCATCGAGCGCGACGACGCCGAGACGGCGACGTCCCGACGCCGGCCGCTGCTGTGGAGCGCACTCGCGATCGGCGCGCTGGCGGCGGTCTGGATCGGCGCCCGCGTGCGCGGCGGACGGATCCCCGAGGTGCACGTCGTGGCGGCGACGGCCGTCGCCGCCGGGACGCCGGTGCGCGGCACCGTGCTCTCCGGCTCCGGCTACGTCGTGACCGGCGAGAAGTACATCTCGATCGGTGTGCGTGTGCCGGGCCGCATCGAGCGCTACTTCGTCGAGGAGGGACAGTCGGTGCATACCGGCGATTCCCTGGTCGCGCTCGACGATCGCGACTACCGCGCCGCGGTCGCGCAGGCGGAGGCGGCGCTGCGCACCAGCGAGGCGAATCTGACGTTGCACGAGAGCGATCTGGCGCGGGCGCGCGCGCTACACGTGCAGCACATCATCTCCCAGGCGGACCTCGACCAGGCGGTGAACCGCGTCGCCGTCGACCGCGCCACCATCGCGCAGCTGCAAGCGCAGCGCACGCAGGCGACGGTGCAGCTCGATTACACGGTGCTGCGTGCCCCGCGCGACGGGGTCATTCTCGCCAAGCTGAAGGAGGTCGGCGAGATCGCCGTGCCCGGCGGCTTCGAGGGCGCGGGCGACCTCATTCGCATGGCCAACCTCGAGGATCTCCGCGCCGAGGTCGACATCAACGAGTCCGACCTGCATCGCATCCAGATGGGGCAAGGCGCCGAGGTCGTTCCCGACGCCTATCCGGATCGCACCTACGGCGCGCGCGTCGTGAAGCTCTATCCACAGATCAACCGTCAGAAGGGCACGCTCAAGGTGGAGGTGCAGATCCCACCGCCGAACGACAAGCTGCTTCCCGACATGAGCGTGCGCATCAACTTCCTCGCCGAGGCCCGCGCGCCGGCCCCGGGAGGCGCCGTCGTCCTCCTGCCGCGTGCCGCGCTCCGCCAGGACGAGCGTGGCGCCTACGTCTGGATCGTGGCGGACGCGCACGTACGCCGCCAAGCCGTCATCGTCGGCGCCGAGCTCGGCGACCAAGTACAGATCATGGACGGACTCGTCGGTGGCGAGTCGCTGGTCGCCGGCGACGCCTCGCACGTGAGCGACGGTGCCGCCGTCCGTGTCACGGAAGCGGCGAAGCGGTCGTGACGGGCGTGCCGCGCAAGGAGTGCGTGCCAGGGCCTACCGTCCCTTCGATCTGACCGGGTGTGTCGCCGTCGTCACCGGCGACACCATCGTCATCGATGGAGGCTACGCGGTTTTCCGAGGTCGTCGTCCGCGGGCGGCAAGTCGAATCCGAGGCGGGCGTGCGGTACGTCGATCACCACGCGCGCGAATGCGGCCAACAGATTCGTGCCGAGAATGCCGTCGAGGGTGGTGCGGGTACCGTCGTCGGTGACCGTCGTGACGTCGTGAACGAAGATCGCGGCGTCGGTGACGGTGAGGACGCCGTCCGCGGTCGTCGGCAGCTCGATGCGGTCGACCCGCCAGCCGCGCAGCGCCTCCGAACCGGAGATGCCGCCGACGGGCGCCGAGAGCGGCGCCGGCTCCGCGAGCCCGAGCGCGCGCGCGCCTGCCGTCGAGAGCACGGTCACCGCCGATCCGGTGTCGAGGAGCCAATCGCCGCGCACGTCGTGCGTGCCGCGCACGACGTGCACCCCGCGCAGCACCGGGTTCGCCGCCATGGTCGGCGGCGCACCGCGGTTGCCGGGATGGTGCCGGTGATTGAAGTCGACGAGCGCGAGCGGCACCCAGCGATCCGCGTGGACGGCGCCTCCGGCGGGGAGGAGCGACGCCGCCGGCAGGCCGAGCGTGGCGTCGAGGCGCAGCTCCACGATCGCGCGCTCGAGCGCCGGCATGCCGATCACGTCGACGATCGCGCCGGGGTTCGTGAGCATCGTCGCCGCGGTCGCCGGCACGTCGTTCAGCAGCAGGCGTTGCGCCGGCAGGAGGAGGGGTGTGCCGGCGTCGAGCGCGACGGTGTACGGCGCCGAGACCGCGAGCGCGTGCTCGCCGCTGAGGCCGGTCTCCACCCAGCGCGCACCGGCGTCGGCACGCACGCCGAAGCGGAGCGCGGTGTCGTGCGAGAGGAGGTGCGTGCCGGCGCCGGTGTCGAGCACCGCGAGGGCGGGGAGGTCGCCGAGCACGTCGTCCTGTGTCGCGAGCGGCCGGCCGCCGGCATCTCGGAGGTGGAAGGCCACCATCGGCGGCACCAGGGCCGCGTCGCTGGTCGCCGGCACGGCGGCGGTCGCGTCGGCGGCGGCGGTGCGTGCGGGCGCCGTCGTCGTCGTGACGACGCTCAGGAGGAGCAGCGCGCGCGTCGCTGCGGCGAGCGCACCACGAATAGTCGGCAGGACGTGCGGCCTCGCTTGCACGACGATCATCGTGAGCCACATGTCACGGTCGCGGAAGGTCGAAAATCGCGAGCGGCGGCGCCGCGTTTCAGCGCAGCGCGCTCGCCGTGCCGACCACCGTCTTCGTGCCGTCCGCTTTCTCGCACCACACGTCGAGCAGCGCGCGCCGCCGGCTGCCCTCGGCGACCTCACCCTGCGCCTTGCCGCGGGTGGTGAGGGTATCGTTCGGCCAGACGACGTTCACCAGACGGACGTCGAGCTTGCCGGCGAGGTGCCACCCGAGGCCGAAGGCGTGCGCCATCAGCTCGGCGACGAAGCACACCGAGAGCATCCCCTGGACGACGATGTCGGGAAAGCCGAGCGCGCGCGCCATCGCCTGATCGGTGTGGTAGTTCTTCTCCGGTCCGGAGAACGCCTCGCACATCGCATGCGTGATCGTGCGCGCGAGCGGCGCGACCTCCTCGCCCGCGCCCTCGCCGATCGCGAACTGGCGATCGGCGCGCTTCTCGCGCTCGCGATCGACGACGATCTCGCCGCGCCCCTCCGCGGCGAGAAAGCTCTGGTGGGTGCGGCTGCGCTGCAGCCAGCGCCCGTCGGCGTCGGTGACGAGGACCTCGTTCACGACGTACTCGCGGTTGCGCTTCGCGTAGCGCTCGACGACCGTCGAGCGCGTGCGGACGGTCGTGCCGACGACGAGCGGCGCGAACAGCTCCCACTCCTGGCGCGCGTGCAGGTTGCCGAAGACGTTCGGCAGATACCACGCGAGGCTGCGGTAGACCTCGGAATGATAGAGCAGGGCCGGGGCGACGCGCGTCTCACCGAACGCCAGCCGCGCCGCCGGCCCGCCGGTGCCGGCCTCGTAGCGCTCGACGTCGCGTTCGGCGACGACGACGGTGCGGCCGCCGAGGTCCTTGCCGACGTGCACCTCGTGGTGGGGGAAGAAGCGCTCGCGCTCGTCCATGGAGTGGTGCCCTCGCTGGCGAAGCTCCTACCAGTCGCGTCGGAGTCGCGACAACCGTCGGCGCACACGGCCGTTTGCGACGGGTGCGACCCGCGTGCGAAAAACGGCGGCGGTGCTGCGTTTCGTCTTCGTCATGGCCGTCGCCGTCTGGTTGGGGACGGTGGTGTCGTTCTCGTTCGTCGTGCTGCCCGCGATCCATCGGGTGAGCGAGCGCGGGGATGCGGCGCGTCTCTTGCGCCACCTCTTCCCGCGTTACTACCTGGCATGCATCGTGTGCGGGTTCGTCGCCCTCGCCTCGGTCTCGGCGGCGCGCAGCGCCGGCCTGCCGATTGCCGAGGCGCTCCGGCTCGCGCTTCCGGTCGCGGGTGGTCTGGTGTGCAGCCTGGTCTCGCAGTACGTGCTGTTGCCGCGGCTGCGTGCGCTCCCGAGCCGCGACGACGAGCGCTACCTCCGACTGCATACGCTCTCGAGCATGCTCAACTCGACGGTGCTCGCGTTGCTGTTGCTGGCGGTCGCGGGCGCCGTGATGCGCTGATGTACGTGAATTGACGCTCCCGTCGCCGGTCCCTAGAATCCGCCCATGGCTGACGCGCTCGTTCCGTCCAGCGGCTGGACCGTCTCGCACCGATTCTATCGGATCGACCGCACGCGCTGGCACGCCCTCGCCGCGCCGGAGCGCGCCGCCGCGGTCGCGGAGCTGCGCGCCTGGCTCGCCGGTGCGCTTGCGGAAGAAGGGCTGCAGCTCGTCCCGCTCGCACTCGTCGGCAAGGGTGACGTCGGATTGATGGCCGTTCACCCCGATCTCCGCCGCCACCAGCAACTCGCACAAGAGCTCGCGGCGACGGCGCTCGGCGCTTGTCTCGAGCCGGTCTACACGTTCCTCTCGATCTCGGAGGCGAGTGAGTACGTCACCAGCGAGGCCGATTGGGCGCGGACGCTCGTCGAGGAGCAGAAGATCGACCCGACCTCACCCGACTTTGCGGCGAAGATGGAGACCTTCCGCAAACGCATCGCCGCGTACACCGAGGCGCGGATGCATCCGCGCCTGCCGGACAACTTCCCGATCGTCTGCTTCTATCCGATGGCGAAGGCGCGCGAGGCGGGACGCAACTGGTACGTGCTCTCCTTCGACGAGCGCAAGAAGCTCATGCAAGGCCACGGCGACTCGGGGCGCCGCTATGCGAGCCGCGTCACCCAGCTCATCACCAGCGCCACCGGCCTCGACGACTGGGAATGGGGCGTGACGCTCTTCGCCGGCGATCTGAAGGCGATCCGCGACGTCGTCTACGAGATGCGCTTCGACGCCGCGAGCGCGCTCTACGGGCTCTTCGGGGCGTTCTACATCGGCGTCCGTTTCACGCCCGAGGAGCTGCCGGAGATCCTCCGGTTGTAGGAGCGGTCGTGAGCGGGGTCGTCCGATGACGCGCAGCTTTCGGCCGTCGCGGCGCCGCGCTTCGACGCCGACGTCCGTGCGCCCGCCGCTCGCGGACCTCGTGCGCGAGGCGAAGACGAAGCAGGCGGCGCGCGCGCAAGGCTATCGCGAGCGCTCGCTGGCGTTGCACGGCTGGATCTGCGCGCGCTGCGCGCGCGAGTTCGAGGCCGACACGCTCCATCTCCTCACGGTCCACCACAAGGACGGCAACCACGAGCACAATCCGCCCGACGGCAGCAATTGGGAGAATCTCTGCGCCTACTGTCACGAGGCGGAGCACACCCGGGGCATCCTCGGCGACTACCTCACGGGGCGAGACGTGAAGCCGGAGCGCTCGTGAGCGTGGACGTGACGGCGGATCGACGGCGGGCGACGTCGGCACTGGCGGCCGCGTTGCTCGCGCTCGTGGCGGCGACCGGCTGCGCGCGCCCGCCGTCCGTCCCCGCGTCCGATCGGGCGGTGCGCCAGTTCACGTTCGCGTGGCGCTATGCGCCCGGCGAGCTCGTGGCGCCGCGCGGCGGAACGACGCAGGGCCCGCCGGTGACCCTCGACGCCGCGCCCGGCGACGCCTGGTGGCGGCTGCAGGATCCGACGCTGCGGTCGCTCGAGCGCGACCGCCGCGCCATCCTCGCCATGGCCGGCACCTATCGCGTGAGCTTCGACTTCCTCGAGGTGGTAGGGTTCCGCCCCGGGTTCGTGCCCGATCGTCCCTACCAGTCGTGGGGCAGCGAGTACGTCTACGTGCGCCGCGACCGGCCGCACTTCATCAGCTTGCAGCACATCCTCGCGATGTTCGTCCGTGCGGAAGACGGGACCGTGCAGGGACCGTTCGTCACCAAGCACTGGCGGCAGGACTGGCGTTACCAGGATCGCGAGCTCCTCACCTATCGCGGCCGCAACACCTGGGCGAAGGAGCAGCGGTCGGCGGCGCAGGCGAAGGGCACGTGGACGCAGGCGGTCTTCCAGGTCGACGACTCGCCCCGCTACGAGGCGTTCGGTCGCTGGGAGCACTTCGGCAACGTGTCGACGTGGCGCAGCTCGACCACCTGGCGACCGCTTCCGCGCCGCGAGTTCTCGGTGCGCGACGACTACGACGTCCTGATCGGCACCAATCGCGTCAGCATCACGCCGACGGGTTGGGTGCAGGAAGAAGAGAATCTGAAGGTCGCACTCGACGAGCACGGTCAGCCGATCGCCACGCTACCGGTGCTGGCGCAAGAGATCGGGCTCAATCGCTACGAGCGCCTCGAGAATTTCGACGACTCCGCCGCGCGCCGGTATCGTGACCGCACCGAACCCTTCTGGGACGCGGTGCGTGCCGCGTGGAGCGACATCATCGCGAGCCACAGGCGATTCACGCTGCGCGCCGCGCCCGATCGCGGTCGACTCTTCGAGCCGCTTTTCACCTACGCCGAGGAGCTCGCCGACGGTACGCCCTTCGATCGCGTCGCGGCGGCGACGTTCGCCCGCGAGCAGGTGCGTAGCTATCTGCGCGCGGACACGGTGCCGGCAGCCTCGCCGCGCCGCTGACGAGCGTTGCGGGTCGCGCCGGCGGCCGGGCGAGTGCGAATGCCGCGCCCGCGCCGGCCGCACGGCGGCCGATCAGTCTACCTTCTTCTCGATGACGCCGCAGGCGATACGGCCCCCGGAGTTGCCCGAGGGCTGCGTCGCGAGATCGTCGGGGTCGCCGTGGACGACGATGGCCCTGCCGATGACGTCGCGATCACCGGAGCCGACGTGCAGCATGTCGGTGGTGATGGTCAGTGTCGCCGAACCGTCGGCGCCCGCCTCGAGATTGCCGAGATCGCCGGCGTGACGCTTCGGATCGGTCGGGGCGGCGTGTTGCCCGCCGCCCGGCGCGAAGTGCCCGCCCGCGGACGACGCGTCGGACGCGCTGCAATCGCCCTTCTCGTGGACGTGGATGCCGTGCTTGCCCGGAGTGAGATTCTTCACGTTGGCGACGACCTCGACCCGGTCGCCCTTCTGGGTGAACGTCACCGTGCCCGTCACCTGCGCGCCGCTCTTCGGCTGCAAGGTGGCCACGGCGACGTCGTTGCCTCGTGAGCACGCCGCGATGGGTAGCGCGAGCACGGCGATGATGATCATTCGATGCATGGATTCCTCCTCCCCGATCGTGATGTCCGCGCATGATGGCGAGAGGGCCGCGTGAATGCAATTGCCCTGCGATGGTTCGGCCGTCGCGTGCTCGCTAGACTGACGGGTATGGCGTCACCGATCGCGTCGGGCGCAGCGGCGCGCGACGACCGCCCGCTCCGGCTCGGCGTGAGCAGCTGCCTGCTCGGTGTCGAGGTGCGATTCGACGGTGGCCACAAGCGCGACCGTTTCCTCACCGATCTCCTCGGGTGCTACGTCGAATGGGTGCCGGTCTGCCCCGAGCTCGAGGTCGGCATGGGGGTGCCGCGCGAGGCGGTGCGCCTGGTCGGCGACCCGGCCGCGCCGCGCATGGTCGGGACGCGGAGCGGCACCGACCATACCGATGCGATGCGGCGCTACGCCGCGTCGCGCGTGCGTGCGCTCGCGGCGCTCGACCTCTCGGGATACGTCTTCAAGAAGGACTCGCCGAGCTGCGGCATGGAGCGCGTGCGCGTCTACGGGACCGGCGGCATGCCCGGCCGGCGCGGCCGCGGGATCTTCGCGGCGGCGTTCATGGCCGCGTATCCGTCCATCCCCGTGGAGGAGGAGGGCCGGCTGAACGATCCGGTCCTGCGCGAGAATTTCATCGAGCGCCTCTTCTGCTATCGCCGCTGGCGGGCACTGCTCGACGGCGGCCCGACCCGTGGCGCGCTCGTCGTCTTCCACACCGCGCACAAGTTCCTCGTCCTGGCGCACAGTCCGCGCGACTACGCCGCACTCGGCCGGCTGGTGGGCGAGAGCCGAGGAATCCGCGCCGCGCCGCTCGCGCGCCGCTACGGCGAACGGCTGATGGCGGCGCTCGCCGTCACGGCGACGGTGAAGAAGCACGTCAACGTCCTGCAGCACATCGCCGGTTTCTGCCGCGAGCATCTCACCCCCGGCGAGCGCCGCGAGCTCGCCGAGGTCATCGAGGACTATCGTCGCGGACTCGTGCCGCTGATCGTTCCGCTCACGCTGTTACGGCACCACGTCGCCCGCCACGATGTCGCCTACGTGCGGGGACAGACCTATTTGAACCCGCACCCGAAGGAGCTGATGCTCCGCAATCACGTCTGAAGAGAACCGCCGGCGGCGCGGCCGCGGAGCCTGCTGCGTACGACGCCGAGGTCGCCGACCTCGATCGGCACGCCGCGCTCGAAGGCGATCACGTGACCGGAGAGCGGCGACACGCGCGATCCCGGCGTCAAGATGCCGACGAGATTCAACGGATCGGCGGCGGCGAGCACGACGATCTGCCCGTGATCGTCTTCGCGGCGGGTGCTACGCAGCGCCTCGACCGCTTCGGGGAGCGCGAACTGCTCACCCACGACGCCGGCGATGAAACGGCCGCCCCGCACCTCACCGCGCGCCTCGAGGCGGCGGAAGACGCCGAGGAGCGTCCGCCACGGCGGCACCAGTGTCTCGCGCGCGAGGAGCTCGCGAACGACGACGCCGTAGCGGCGCAGGAGCCGGCGCGCCGCGTGTTCCGCGAGCGTCTCGGGTGTCGACGGTATCGGCCGGCCGCGCAGCAGCGCCCAGCGGCCGATCGGCAGTGTGCGGCGGGGCGCACGCCCGCCGCGCAGCGCCCGTAAACGGCGCTCGGGGCGTGGTGTCGCGGGCGGCGCAAGCAGCGCGCGCAGGCCGGCGAAGCCGTCGCCGGTGACGAGCCCGCGCGCGACGAGCTCCCACAGCGCGTCCTCGGCCGCGCTCGGCAGAAGACCGGCCGCGCGGGCGATGTCGCCGAGAAACGACGCGCCCTCCCGCGCCAGGAAGTCGGCGATGACGCCGGCGGGGTGCGAGAGCGGCACGTCGGTGCGGCTCCCGGGCGCGGCGAGGAGCGGCCCGAGGTCGTCGCGGAGCGCGAGCGCCAGCGGGGCGACGCGCGTCGGTGCGGCGCGCCGGCGGCGCGGGCCGGCGGCGCGTTCCGCGGCGTCCGCACCCGGCCGCGCGCTTGCATCGTCGCGTGTCGTGGCGTCCGCGGGCGGCGAGAAACGTCCCCACGCGACGACGCCGCCGAGGCAGAGCTCGTCGAGCAGCGCCGCCTCGTAGGATTCGATGCGCGCCGGCAAAACGCTGTGCTCCCAGGCCGGCGCCGGTAGCTCGAGGCCGTGGAGCTGCGTGATCACCGCCGCGAGGCCGTCGCGGCCGTGCAGGCGCGTTCCCGGCATCACGTGCTGCCAGCGAAAGAGGTAGCGCAGGAAGTCGGCCGCCTGCACCGGCTCGATCTCACGGCGAAGCCGCCCGATCGTGAGGCGATGGATGCGGGCGAGGAGCCGGCGCTCGCACCACTCGACGTCGGCGGCGCCGGGCGTGAACCGGCCTTGGAGGGCGATCCCTTCGGCCTCGAGCCGGGCGAGCGCGGCGATGACCGCGGACGACGCGAGACCGAGGCGATCGGCGAGGGCCGCCGCGGTCGTCGGGCCGACGCACTCGAGCCAGCCGCGGACGGTTGCGGCCCGCGCCACCTCGGCATCGGACTCCACGCCGGCGAGCGTGGCCGCGTGCCGTGCCCCGTCGGCCGTGAGCGTGACGTGTGCGTTCGGGAGGACGAGCTGCGCGAGAGCGAGCCGCTCGCTCGCGACGACGGCGGCGCGGGCGCGTCCGTTCGCTTCCCAGCACACGTCGGCGACGCGGCCGCTCGCGCGCAGCGTGTCCGCGAGCGCGGCCCAGTCCGCGAGCTCCTCCGCCGGCAGCAGGACGAGGCTCAAGAGCGCGTCGTGGAGCTCGTCGGCGTCGCGCACGTCGGGCCACGCCTGGCGACGCACCTCGTCGATCGCCGTCGCGTCGAGTGCGCCGATGCCGGTGGCGAGATCGGGATCGGTGCGACGCAACGCCACCGCGCGCGCGCGTCGCTCCTCGAGCGGGGCGTCGTCGAGGAAGGCGTACGGATTGGCGTTCAAGATCTCGTGCGACATCGGTGACGGCGCCGGGGTTTCGACGGCGACGGTGTGAATCGTGCCGCGCTCGATGCGCTCGAGCACGGCACGCAGGCCGTCGACGTCCATCGCTTCGTGCAGGCAATTGGCGAGCGTCTCGTCGACCAGCGGGTGCGCCGGCGGCTCGATCGGCCCGGCGTGGTTGTCGCCGCACGCGACCTGCGCCGGAAAGACCGCGGCCAGGAGATCCTCGGCACGCATGCGTTGGATCGGCATCGGCACGCGCTTGCCGCCGGTATGGCGTAGGAGCGCGAGCGCGCGCGTCGCGTTCCAGCGCCAGCGGGTGCCGAACATCGGTGCCGCCAGCGCCGCCTGCACGAGGTCGTGCGCGAGCGTTCGTGGTCGAACCATCGCGAAGACGCTCGCGAGCGGGAAGCTGTGCTGCTCGCCGAGCGAGACGACGATGCCGTCGTCGGTCGCCGCCGCTTGCAGCTCGAAATCGAAGCTCACGCAGAAGCGCTTGCGGAGCGCCAGGCCCCAGGCGCGATTGATGGCGCCGCCGAAGGGCGCGTGCAGGACGAGTTGCATACCGCCACTCTCGTCGAAGAAGCGCTCGGCGACGACCGTCTCGCAGGTCGGCACCGTACCGAGGACCGCGAGCGTCGCGCGCACGTACCCGACGATCTGCTCGGCGCCGCCGCGGTCGACACCGCTCTCGGCGATGAGCCAGTCGACGACCGGCGCCAAGGTTGCGGCGCCGTCGTGGTCCACGACCGACACGTCGTCGCTCGCGACTGCGCCGCCGCCGCCGACGTCGAGCGGCGCCGCCTTGATAGCGAGGTCACGCACGCGTGCGGCCACCTCGGCGCGGAGATCCGATACCGCCTGCGACAACTCGCGCGTGCGTGCCGGCGATTCGCCGAGCCAGAAGGGGATCGTCGGCGGCGTCTGCCCGGCGTCCGCGACGCGCACCCGGCCGGCCTCGACGCGGCGGATCCGCCAGGAGTGGTTGCCGAGGAGGAAGATGTCGCCCGCCATGCTCTCGACGGCGAAATCCTCGTTCACCTTGCCGACGAGCGCGCCGGTCGGCTCCTCGACGACATCGTAGTCGGCGGTGTCGGGGATGGCGCCGCCGCTGGTGATCGCCGCCAGGCGCGCGCCGCGCCGGCCGCGGATGCGGCCGTGCACGCGGTCGTGGTGCAGGTGGGCGGAGCGCCGTCCGCGTCGCGTCGCCACGCCCTCGGCGAGCATGGTGAGCACGGCGTCGAACTCGGCGCGGGTGAGGTCGCGATACGGGTACGCGCGGCGCACGAGCGCCCACAGCGCCTCCTCCGCGACGTCCTCGGCGGCGCCGATCGCCACCATTTGCTGCGCCAGCACGTCGAGCGGCTTCGCGGGCAGGCGCAGGGTGTCGAGTTCGCCCTCACGGATGGCGCGAACGGCGGCGGCGGTCTGCATGAGCTCGTCGCGCGTCAACGGAAAGAAGATGCCCTTCGGTACGCTGCCGAGCCAGTGGCCGGAGCGCCCCACCCGTTGCAGCAACGTCGCCAGCGCGCGCGGCGCGCCGATGTGGCAGACGAGGTCGACGTGGCCGACGTCGATCCCGAGCTCGAGCGAGGCGGTGGCGACGACGACCGGTACCGCACCCGACTTGAGCCGCTGCTCGGCATCGAGACGGATGCGCTTCGCCAGACTACCGTGGTGCGCGACGACGCGCTCGTCGCCGAGCCGCTCGCTGAGCGCGTGCGCGACGCGCTCGACGAGTCGGCGCGTGTTGACGAAGACGATCGTCGTGCGATGCGTGCCGACGTGGCCGACGATGCGATCGTAGACGTCGGCCCAGAGCTCGTGCGTCGCCATCGGGCCGAGCTCGAGGCCGCTGGTCTCGATCGCCAGCTCCATGGCGCGGCGGTGGCCGGTGTCGACGATCGCGCACACGGGT